>CAZFUK010000323.1:0-6260 GCA_964522005.1 uncultured Anaerolineales bacterium
GCCGCGCCGACGAAGTTGTAGACGCTGACGCCGTTGACGAAGCCGGTGATGATGTTGTTGGTGATGTTGATCACCGCCGTCGCCGGTAGGGCGCCGTAGGTCGCGTCGTTGGTGCGCAGCAGGATGCCGCTGCTGGGCGGGGTGCCCGTGCTGGCGAGACCGCCGCCGTTCAACTCGTTCTTGCTGATGGTCACCGTCTCCGTGGCCGAGCCGCGCACGCCGACCGCGTAGATGGCGGTGGCGCTGCCGGGGAAGGCGCTGGACGTGACGGTGACGAGGTTCTCGGTCACCACGTTCGTCCCGCCCAGCGAGCGCAGGTCAAAGACGGAGTTGTTAGCGGTGAGCATGTCAACGCCCGTGGTGACGGTGTTGCCCTTGATGGTGATGTTCTTGGTGGGGCCGTAGCCGAAGCCGGCGTCGAAGGCGATGACCGCCTGAGAGCGGATGCCGTTGAAGGTGTTGCCCTCTACCAGGACGCCATCGTCGCCGCCGCCGAGGTAGACGCGGCCAGAGGCCGACGCGCTGCTGGTGAAGGTGTTGTTGCGGATGGTCGAGTTCTTGAGCTTGAACAGGATCATGTCGTCCTGGTCGGCGCGGTTGTTCTCGGCCAGCAGGTTGTTGTGGTCGGTGTCCTGGGTGGACAGGTTGGAGTTGTAGTTGCCGAAGCTGTCGTTGTTGCGGTAGACGGCGTTGTTCGAGCCGCCCGCCAGGAACACGGCGTGCTGCCCCAGGTCGTTGAAGTAGTTGCCCTCGATCTGGACGTTGTCCGTCGCGTAGAGGTACATGCCGCCGGGGAAGCTGTTGTTGCCCGGGTTGCCGACGAACTGGTTGTACAGAACCTTGAGGTCGGTGAAGCGCCCGTCTGGCCCCGCGCCGTTGACGGCGGTGATGAGCCAGGGGGAGGTGGCCCCCGTCCCGTCGAACTTGAAGCCATTAACCGTTACCGCGTCGGACTGGATGTCCAGGGTCACGGTCGAGAGGGTGGCGGGCTTGATCACGCTCTCCGGCCCCGGTCGGTCCTTAGCGAGGACGTTGGCCTGAGCGCCGAGCAAGGTCAGCGCCTTGGTGGCCGTCAGGTTACCCGTGTACGTACCCGCCTGGACGTTGACCGTATCACCGGCCGTGGCGATGTCCATGCCGCGCTGGATGCTCGGTGCCGTCGTGGTCGGGCTGAGGAAGCTGTTGGGTGTGACGTAGACGTTGGCCGCCTTGGTGCGGAACAGGCCGTAGCCTACCACGTCCACGCCGTCCACCACCTTGTCGGCGGCGGCGAAGTGCTCGGCCAGCGTCATGCTCGTCGCCGCGACGCCGTTGATGGTGGCCGCCGTGGCGTTGACCTCGACCGGCGATTGGACCGAGGCGTAGAGGGCCAGCGTGCCGGCGAAGTCGGTGTCGGCGGCGTTCAGCCCGGCGCCGGCGGCCTGACCGTAGAGGCTGAGACCGAGGCCGGTCCCGCCCAGGTCCACGTTGCTAAACGTGACCGTGCCCAGAGTGATGTTGTTGCCCAGCGTCAGGTCGGTCGGGGAGCCGCTGATGCTCACGTTGGTCAGGCCCAGGCCCGACAGGCTGGCGGGGTTGGCGCTGTACGATGGGGCGTCGTTGCGCGCCTTGATGGTCAACCCGGCGCCCGTGGTCGCGTTGCCCGTGCCGTTGTTGGTGAACGTCGCGCCCTGGAAGCTGATGCCGCTGTAGCTGCCGTACTTGAGGTTGATGTCCATGCCGGCCGGGAAGCTGGCGCTGGTGCCGTTGCCGGCGACTGTCAGGTTTGTGAACGTCGCGTTGCTCAGCTTCTCGAAGTACGCGCCCTTGGTGACGTTGTTGGTCAACTGGGTGTTCGAGACGGTGACGTTCTTGACGTAGGTCGCGCTGCTCGACGTGGCGTAGGTCTCGATGCCGAAGGTGTTGGCGTCGAAGACGCAGTTGGTGATGGTCAGGCCGTCGAGATTGTCGCCCGTCCCGACGCGGAAGCCCGTCGAGTTATTGGAGACGGTGCAGTTCTGGAGCTTGATGTCCTGGGCGTTGGCGCCGTTGAGGGCGATGCCGTAGCCGGCGTTGGCCGTGACGGTCACGTTGTCGAAGGTGATGAACGACGACGTGCCGGTGATGCGCGCGCCCGCGCCCGTGTTCCCGCTGCCGGTCGCGCCGGTCAGCCGCAGGTCCTTGATGACCAGGCGGTTCGTCGCGTCCAGGCCGCCGCTGCTGATGAGGAACACCGGCCCGTCGCCCGGCGGGTCTACCACCGTACCCGACGCGCCGCTGCCCGCGCCCTGGATGGTCACCTGCTTGTTGACCGTCACATTTTCCACAAACGTCAGCGCGGCCGCGTTGACCGTGCCGCCGACGTTCGAGGCGTTGACGCCGGCCTGGATGGAGGCGTACTGGCCGACCGGGTCCGTTGTGGTGACGGGCGACACGCTCGTCCCCGCGCCCGGCTGGAAGCCCGGCTGGGGCACGTCGCTGTCCACGCCGCTGGTCAGCCACGGGACATAATCCACGTTGGCGCCGCTGATGGTCACACCCTGCGAGCCGACGCCAATGGCGTTCGTCGGGTAGGTCGGGCCGTTGGCGCTACCCCACCAGTTGTCCTCGGCGTTGACGGCCTGGCTCGACTGGTTGAGCAGCCCGACGGGGTTGCTCGCCAGGTGGTTGTTGTTGGCCGTCAGGACGGGGAAGAAGGTATCCGTCTCGACCTTGTCCAGCTTGGGCTTGTAGGGCGGCTCGCCACAGCACACAATCAGGTTCGGCGGGCGGTTCGGGCCGACCTCGGTCAGGCTGAAGCCCTGGTCGTAGTTCCAGACCGCTTCCTGAAGCGTGTTGTTGATGAAGTTGTTGGTCAGGCTGGCGGTCGTGTTGGCGGTATCCCCGTCGAATGAGCCGTTGAAGACGCCAATGTTACCACCGCTGAGCGTGTTGCGGCTGAAGGTTAGCGTCCCGCTGTTGTGGTAGACGCCTTCGTAGCGGTTGGCCGTTAGCGTGTTGGCGTCCAGCGTCAGGACGCCGGAAGTGGCGATGGTCATTACGCCGATGTCGTTGTTCTGAATCGTGTTGTTCTGGACCGTCACCGCGCCCGATTGGTAGAGCAGGAGGCCGGCCGATTGGGTTTGCGTGAGCGGGTCGGGGCCGCAGACCCCAGCATTGCACTCGTGGCCGCTGACGGTACTATTCTTGACCGTCGCCGTCGCCCCACGGCTAATCTGAACTCCGTTCTGGGCGATAATGGGGTGGGGGCCGACGCCCAGCGCCTGGACGCCGTCCAGCATGCCGCTCGACCCAGGCCCGTCCACCACCAGGCCGCCCTTCTGATAGGCGGAGACGGTGATGTTGGTGGCGTTGAGGGTCGCCACGTGGCCGAGGGCCTGCGAGCCGGCGCGGATACCGATGCCATTCTGGCAGCCGCCCAGCGGCTGGTCGCGGATGTCGCCGATGACGGCCTGGCTGATGTTGAGCGTGGCGCCTTCACCGACAAAGATGCCGTAGGTCAGGCTGCCGCAGGCGCCCGGGCCAGGTCCGCTGACCTTGAGGCCCGACAGGGTGACGGTCGCGCCGTCGGCGATCTCCATGATCGTCGTCTGGCCGCCCGCGAGGGTGAGGAGGGTGGGGGGATTGAGGGTGGCGGGGGCCTGGAGGGTGGTCACGGCCTGGCCCGCGCCGGTGAGGGTCAGGCTCTTGCCGATGCTCACCTGCCCAATGTAGGTGCCGGCCTCGACGATAATCGTCGCGCCGGCCACGGCTTTGTTGACGGCGGCCTGGACCGTCGCGCAGGCGCCCGCGCCCGAACTGGTGCAGGCGCCGCTGTCGTTGCCAAACACCGAGACGTACAGCGTGGGGGGTGGGGGGGTGGCCTGGGTGACCTGGGGGCCGACCACGAACAGGGTCGCCAACAGGGTGACCAGCAACAGGGTTCTCAACCGTTGAGACATACGTTGTTACTCCTTGCCCATCAGGGGGCGGCGGTAGAGTCGGCGGTGGCGCGCGGCAAACGCACCGGAGCCGATTCGGTTTGCTATTCAGTTTTCTAGGCCATTGTGACCAGGTGGCTGTTAATAAAACGCAACGGGAGGAGGACAGATACGGGCTATTTGCTATTCCGGCAATTTCGTGAAGGAAGTTATACCCGGCGTGAAGATTTCACCACTGTGCGCCTCCCTCTACTCTATCAACGCTCTGGGGCGCCTGTTTACACGAGGTCCAGGCAAAGCGAACCGCCCGCCGAGCGGCGGCTCAGCGGGCGGTAGACACGGTGGGAGCGGGGGGCGCTAGTCTAGCCAGATGGGGTTGGACCAGGCGCGGCGGCCGTATTCGTCGCGCACGGTGACGCGGGCGTAGGGGCTGGCGAAGGTCTGGAGGCTCAACTCGGCCGCGGTCAGTCCGTGGCCGGCGACGCTGACCGCCGCCCAGAGCGCGCCGGTGACAAAGATTCGGGCGGCGGGCGAGCAGCGCACCGTGACACTGACCCCCGGCGTCACCTGGATGTCGTGAATCTGCGGCCCGGTGCTGGAGTAGTAGTGGCCCGCTTTGAGCGCGGCCAGCAGGGCGTCAGGCTCCAACGTCTCGCTCTTGACCCACACCCAGCCGCGCTGGAAGTCGTGGCGGGCCGGGTTGAAGTGGGCGTCGTCGGTCGCCAGGGCGAAATAGCGGTGGCCCCGCGAGCACAGCAGGTCGAGCATGTAGAGGCTGTCGTCGCGGTCGTTGTAGTCGGCCGAGGTGGCGTTGTACGTCTCCACGGCATGGACCGGGCCAAGCGAGAGGGCGTCGGCCTCGGTCAGGGTGTACCACTGGGGGTGGGCGACGGCCACGAACGCGCCGGCGTCCAGGGCGCGGCGGGCGATCTGCGGGCCGGTCTCCAGGGGCGTCGAGGGGGCGAAGTCCAGCGGCAGACCCACGGCCAGGATGTGCCACGGCCCACCGAGTTCCGTGCGGCCGGCATGTAACTCCGCACCCAGGAGCGTGGTGAACGTCGGGCTGCGGAAGGGGCGCGTATCCACCAGCGGGAAGCCGTAGTGCGCCATGAAGTGGTCGGTCAGGGCCAGGAAGCTGTAGCCGGCCTCGGCGTACAGACGGCAGACCTCTTCGGGGCTGCGGTGGCCGTCGGAGGCGGTCGAGTGGGTGTGCAGGTTGCCGCGCCAGAAGCGGCCCGGCTGGTTAAAGGGTAATTGGTGCATAGGGCTTAGTATAGCTCACCTGGGCCGGGAGGGCGAACTGGCTCGGCGTGGGGCAGGGCGGCCTAGCGCCAGACGAGCGGCGTATCGCCGGCGATGCCGTAGGTGAAGGCGATGTTCGAGGGGCCGGTGTCGGCCGTGTTGCGCAGGAACCATGTCCCGCCTCGAAACACACCAGGCGTGTCGCTGCCGTTGGCGTCCCAGTCGCCCACGACGGGGGTGTCACTCGGCAGGCCGTAGGTGAAGGCAATGTTCGAGGGGCCGGTGTCGGCCGTGTTGCGCAGGAACCACGTCCCGCCTCGGAAGACGCCGGGCGTATCCGTGCCGTTGCCGTCCCAGTCGCCGCACAGTGGCCTGTCGCCCGCCGTGCCGTAGCTGAAGGCGTGGTCGGCTGCGCCGCCGCTGAGGGTGTCCTTGATGTACCAGGTCCCGTTGCGGAAGACGCCCGGCGTGCGCGTGCCGTCGCCATCCCAGTCGCACATGAGCGGCGTGTCGGTGGGCAGCCCATAGCCTATGCTCACGTCGGCCGGGCCGGTCGTCAGGCTGTTGCGCAGGTGGAACACGCCGCCTCGGAAGATGGCCGGGCGGCTGGGGCCGCGCGGTGTGGCGGTCACGGTCGCGGTCGCCGTCAGGGAGGCGGTTGGTGTCGGGGTCGCTGTAGTGGTGGCCGTCGCTGTGGCGGTGGGCGTCGCCGTCGTGGTCGCTGTGGCGGTGTCGGTTGGCGTCAGGGTGACGGTCGGCGTGGGAACGGTGGGTGTGACCGTGGGGGTGTCGGTCACGGTGGGGGTGAGCGTGACAGTCGGCGTGGGAACGGTCGCGGTCACGGTCGGTGTGTCGGTCGTGGTCGGCGTGGGGGTGACGGTGGGGGTGGGCACGGTAGCCGTCACCGTGGGGGTCAGACTCGCCGTGGCCGTGGCGCTAGCGGTCGGGGTCAGCGTGGCGGTCGGCGTCGCCGTGCTGGTGGGCGTGGCCGTGCTGGTCGGCGTGGGCGTGTAGGTGTTGACCAGCGGCGGGCTGACCTGACCCCACCACGTCGCCCAGCGGCCGGAGTTGAGGCCCGTGCCGGCCGGCGGCAGAGCGTACTCCTGCACCGTCCACAGG
>CAZFUK010000324.1:0-6246 GCA_964522005.1 uncultured Anaerolineales bacterium
CGGCGACCGCGCCCGGCCCGGCGACGCGCGGCAAGCAGGGCGTCCCGCCGCCCACAGGGCTGGTGACCTTCCTCGTCTCGGACATCGAGGACAGCGGCCGGCTATGGGAGACGCACCCCAGCGCCATGCAGAAGGCCCAACTGCGGCACGACGACATCATGCAGCAGACGATGGCGGCGAACGGCGGCTACATCTTTAGGAGCGTCGGCGGCTCGTTCTTTGTCGCCTTCGCCTCGCCCGCCGCCGCCGTGCAGGCGGCCATCGCGGCCCAGACGGCGCTGCTGGCCGAGGCCTGGCCGACCGAGCTGCTCCCGCCCGAGGGAGGCGGCCGGCCAGGGCTGCGGGTCGGCATGGCCCTGCACACCGGGTCCGTCCAGGAGCGCGAGGGTGACTACATTGGCGCGGCGGTCAACCGCGTCACGCGGCTGCTGGCGGCGGGCCACGGTTGCCAGGTGCTGCTCTCGCTCCTGACCGCCGACGAGGCGCGCGGCGCCCTGCCCTCGGATGCCGCGCTACGCGACCTGGGCGAGCGGCGGCTCAAAGACCTCAACCGCCCGGAGCGTATCTTCCAGCTCGCCATGCCGGGCTGGCCGACCGACTTCCCCGCCCTCAAGACGCTGGACGCCCGCCCCAACAACCTGCCGGCCCAACTCACCATCCTGGTGGGGCGTGACGCCGAGCTAGAGCGGTGCCGGGAGCGGCTGCGCCGCCCCGACGTGCGCCTGCTGACGCTCACCGGACCGGGCGGCATCGGCAAGACGCGGCTGGCGCTCCAGGCGGCCACTGACATGCTTGAGGAGTTCGAGGACGGCGTCTTCTTCGTCCCGCTGACGACCTCCGACCCCGACGCGGCGCTAGCGGACATCGCCCAGGCGCTCGGCGTGCGCGAGACGGCCGGCCAGACCATGCTGGCCAGCGTGCGGGACGCCCTCCGCGACAGGAATATGCTCATCGTGGTGGACAACTTCGAGCAGGTCATCGCCGCCGCGCCGCTCATCGCCGACCTGCTGGTCGCCGCGCCCCGCGTCAAGTTCTCGATTACGAGTGAGTTTGTACTGCGCGTGCGCGGCGAGAACACCATGCGCCTGGAGCCGCTGAGCCTGCCGCATGGCCCGCGCCTCCCACCGCTGGACGAACTGCTCAAGTACGCCGCGATTGCCCTCTTTGTCCAACGCGCCAGTGAGAGCAAGGCCGACTTCCAACTGACACAGGACAACGCGGCGGCGGTGGTCGAGATTTGCCAACGGCTGGACGGCCTGCCCCTCGCCATTGAACTGGCGGCGGCCCGCGTAAAAGTACTCAACCCCCAGACGATGCTGAGCCGCATGGAGAACAGCCTCAAGCTGCTCACGGGCGGCGCGCGAGACCTGCCCGCGCGCCAGCAGACCATCCGCAACGCCATCAGTTGGAGCTATGACCTGCTGGAGGAACCGGAGAAGCGCGCCTTCACCCGCCTCGCGGTGTTCGTCGGCGGCTTCAACCTCGAGGCGGCGGAGACGATTATCAACGCCACGGGCGACCTGGAGCAGGACATCCTGGACGAAGTCGCGTCGCTGGTGGACAAGAGCCTGCTGCGCCAGGATGAAGAGGTCAACGGCGTAACCCACTTCTCGCTGCTGCGCACCGTGCGCGAGTTTGGCCTGGAGCAACTGACGGCGCGCGGCGAGAGCGACGAGATTCGCCAGAACCACGCCGCCTACTACCGCGCCCTGGCCGAGGAGGCCGAGCCGAAGCTGACAGGCGCGCAGCAGGCCCAGTGGCTCAACCGCCTGGAGGCCGAACACGGCAACCTGCGGGCGGCTCTGGACTGGCTGGCCGAGAGCGGTGACTACGAGGGCGCGTGGGCGATGGGCGGCGCGCTGTGGCGGTTCTGGTCGGTGCGCG
Organism: uncultured Anaerolineales bacterium; assembly: GCA_964522005.1. Taxonomy (GTDB): domain Bacteria; phylum Chloroflexota; class Anaerolineae; order Epilineales; family JAHCIE01; genus JAHCIE01. Next base: position 1,885 of record CAZFUK010000324.1, read on the forward strand.
GCCACTTCAGCGCCGGCCGGGCCTGCCTGGGCCAACTCCTGGAGTGTGGTCCCATGTCGCTCAAGGGGGAGCCGGCCAGCGTGCGTCAGGCGCGGGCCAAGATCACGCAGAGCGGCGGGACGCTGGCGGCGCAACAGGGCGACTACCCGGCCGCCCGCGACCTGTACGAGGAGAGCCTGGCGCTGCGGCGCGAGTTGGGCGACAAGCGCGGCACCGCCAACCTCCTCAACAACCTGGGCGTGCTGGCGCGCTTCGAGGGCGACCTGGACACGGCCCGCGCCCGCTACGAGGAGAGCCTGGCGCTGCTGCGGACGTTGGGCGACCGGGCGGCCGTCGGGCAGGCCCTCAACAACCTCGGCCTCGTGCTGCGCTACCAGGGCGACCTGACCGGCGCGCGCCAGTCCCTGGAAGAGAGCCTCCGCCTGCGCCGTCAGTTGAAGGACAAGTGGGGCATCGCCAACTCCCTCAGCAGCCTGGGGGACCTCGCCCTGGACCAGGGTGACTACGCCTCGGCGCAGACCTTCCTCAACGAGAGCCTGGGGCTGAACCTGGAACTGGGCGACCGCCGCGCCCTGGCCTTCGACCTGGAGTACCTGGCGGGGCTGGCGGCGGCCCAGGAACGGCTCGAATACGCGGCTCACCTGGCCGGGGCGGCCGCCGCGCTGCGGGAGGAGATTCAGGCGCCGCTGTCGCCGGCCGAGGAGGCCAAGGTCGAGGCGCGGCTGCGGCCGGCGCGTGACGCCCTGGGCACAGTCGCCTACTTCGACGCGATGGCCGTCGGCCGCACCATCTCGCTGGAAGCGGCGATTGGGAAGGCGTTTGGGGATTAAACCTCTTCCAGGCAACCGCCGCCCGCGTCGTACTGAATGATGTCCGCCAGCGGCTTGCGCTGGATGTCGGGGACGACTGCGTCGGGGCGCGGGTAGCCCAGCGGGATGACGACAAAGGGCCGCTCGTTGGCAGGCCGCCCCAGCAGGCGGTTCAGAAAGCCCATCGGACTGGGCGTGTGGGTCAGCGTGACCAGCCCGGCCAGGTGGGCCGCCGTCAGGAACAGGCCGACCGCGATGCCGACCGACTCGGTCACGTAGTAGTGCTTGCGCACGCGGTCGGGCAGCCGCTCGTAGTCCACCCGAAAGACGACCACGACGACCGGGGCCTCCTCCAGGAATTCCTTGCGCCAGTCGGTGCCTAATGGCTCCAGGTCCGCCAGCCACTCCGGCGTCGCCCGCCGCTCGTAGAATTCGCGTTCCTCCGCCTCCGCCGCCGCCCGTAACTCCCGCTTCAACTGATGTTACGTCACGACAACAAAGCGCCATGGCTGCTGGTTCGCACCCGATGGCGCCGTGCCCGCGGTCCGAACCAACGTCTCGACCAGGCCCGGCGGCAGCGGGTCGGACGCGAACTGGCGCACCGTGCGGCGGCGGTTCATGGTGGCGTAGAAGGCGTCGGCGCGGGCGACCGACTCCTCGGCGGACAGGCGGTGGTGCTGGAAGGGGATAAACGTGGGCATGGCGAAACTCCCTGGACGAGGGGTTGGGCTGATTCTTGCGCAGTGGGCAGGGGAATTATAGCATTTCAAGCAATCGTCAAACGAAGAGGATGGATATAGCCATGACTGACTGGTTAGCGCGTGCCCACGCCGAGGGCACGCCGTTGATAGACGACGGGCAGGTGACCTTTGTCTGGCCAGGGGAAGACGCCCCCGTGCTACGCAGCGACCTGACGGGCTGGTGGCCGGGGGCGACGCCCTGGCGCCTTCAGCGCGTCCAGCGCGGCGTCTGGATCCACACCGTGGAGCTACCGCCGACGGCCTACCTGGAGTACGCCTACTTCGACGGCCCGACGCGGCGGCCCGACCCGTTCAACCCCCACACCGCGCCAGGCTACGGCAATCATTATGTCTTCATACCGGACGCCCCCCGCCCGGCCTGGGAACCGCCGCGTCCCGACATCGCCCGGGGCCGGGTGGTTCAGACCGAGTTGGCGTCGCGCCTGCTGACCGGCGGCAAGCGCGGCGTGCGGCTGTACCTCCCGCCCGTCGCGCAGCCGGTCCCGCTGCTGGTCGTCTTGGACGGCCAGGAGTATTTTGAACGCGCCCGCCTGCCCGCCATCCTGGACCACCTCCAGGCCAGCGGCGACCTGCCCCCGCTTGCGGCGGCGCTGGTAGACAACCATCCCCAGGCGCGGGTGCCGGAGTATGCCTGTAGCGAAGCCACGCTGGGCTTCCTGGTCAACGAGTTGCTGCCGTGGGCCAAGGGGCAGACGGCCCTGGTGGAGACACCGGGCGCGCACGGCGTCGTCGGGTCGAGCATGGGTGGGCTGATGGCCCTCTATGTCGGCCTGCGCCGGCCCGACCTCTTCGGCCACGTCCTCAGCCAGTCGGGCGCGTTCGGCTGGCGCGACGAGAGCATTGTCTTCTCGCTGCTGCGCTCGTCGGCCCCTCGGCCGGGGCGGGTCTACCAGAGCGTGGGGGGGTTTGAGTGGCTGCTGACCGTCAACCGCCGCTTGCGCGAGACGCTCGTCCAGCAAGACTACACCGCCGCCTACCGCGAGTTCGCCGCCGGTCACAACTACACCGCCTGGGCCGTGGACCTGACGCCTGGCCTGACGTGGCTCTACGGGCGCGGCGGGCAGGGGCTACTGGAGTAGCGTCAGCATGAGTTGGGCAAGCACGATCTTGGCGATGGTCGCCACGGGGTAGACCGTGGCGTAGCCGACGTTGGGCAGGTCGTTGTCGGTCTGCTCCAGGGCAAAGCTGAGCACGGCGGGGTTGGTCTGGAGGCCGGACAGCACGCCAAAGAGCAGGCCGACCGGCATCTTGAGCACGCTGTAGCCGAGCCAGAGGGTGAGGATAGCCGTGACGCCGGTGATGACGATACCGGCCAGGAACAGCGTCAGGCCGCCGCCGCTGGTGAGGGTGCTGACGAAGGCGTAACCCGCCCGCGTGCCCACGCCGGCCAGGAACAGAATCAGCCCGACCTGGCGCAGGGTCAGGTTGGCGTTGTACGGCAGGGTCCAGACAATCGGCCCACTGCGCCGCAGCGCGCCCAGGACCAGGGCGACGATGAGCGGGCCGCCCGCGTAGCCCAGGCGGACGACCACGCCGCCCGGCAGCGGGATGGGCACGAGGCCGACGAGCAGGCCCAGGGCGAGGCCGACGTTGAAGCTAAGGATGTCAATCTCGCTCAGGGCGCGGTAGGAGTCGCCAAAGAAGCGCGTCACGGCTTCCATGCGGTCGCGGTGGGTGACGACGCGGACGCGGTCGCCCAGTTCGAGTACGGTGTCGGCGTGGGGGAGCATCTCCACGTCGCCGCGCCGCACGCGGGTGATGATGGCGCCGAATTGCTGCGGCAGGTTCAGTTCGCGCAGCGGGTGGCCGACCAGGCGCGGGTTCGAGACAAAGATACGCCGGTAGTCCACCTCGCTCCTGTCCAGGGGTAGCTCGACATCGCTGACCTCGCCGAGCGCCCGCGTAAAGCCCGCCACCGCCTCCGCGCCGCCGACGACGCTAATCAGGTCGTCCGGTTGGAGGAGCGTTTGCCCGTTCGCCAGGTCCACCGCCTCGCCCCGCCGCATGCGGCCCAGGACGACATCAAAGCCGCCCTTCTCCATCAGCGACCGAATCGTAGAGCCGACCACCTCAGGCCGCGTCACCCGCACCGTGCGGTTGACCAGCCGCTCGCCGGACACGCCCAACTCGCGCAAGGCGACCGCTTCGCGCGCCTCGTCCCGCCCCCACAGCCGCCGCGCCAGGGTCATGGCGAGCATCATGCCCAGGAAGCCCATGGGGTAGGCGATGGAGTAGCCCACGACCGGCTCGGCCAGGGCCTGGTCCAGGGCATTGGCCGGCGTCATGCTCTTGACGGCGTCGAGGATGGCGGCCAGGGTGGGCGTGTTGGTCAGGCTGCCCGCGAACATGCCCGCCGTGACCGTCGCCTTGAGGCCCAACAACGTGCGGACGCCGACCGTGAGGCCCGCCGCGACGAGCAGCAGGGCCAGGACAAACAGGTTGTCGCGCAGCCCCTTGCGGCGGAACGAGGCGAAGAAGCCCGGCCCACTGCTGAGGCCCACGGTATAGACAAACACGACCAGGCCGATGAGGTAGATGATTTCCGGCAGCTTGAGGTCGGGGTGCAAGGCGCCGACGCCCAGGCCCGCGAACAGCACGGCGGCGATGCCGAGGCTAACGCCCGCGACCCGCACCCGACCCAGCGCGAAGCCGAGCGCGGACACGACGAAGAGGAGCAGGAGGGGGTTAGCAATAAGTACTTCGATCATAAGCTTACCTTGAGCAATCCCAGGACCAGGGCAGACTTGTCTTTCCAGGTCAACCTGTGCTATCCTTAGAGGCATAACTGAACA
>CAZFUK010000325.1:0-6229 GCA_964522005.1 uncultured Anaerolineales bacterium
TGGGTTGCGGCTGCCTTCGTCCTGGATCAATCGCTGGTTCATCTGCGCGAGATGCGGCAAATCGACCCGAGAAGCAGGACGAAGGCCAAATCTCATGCCTGCAATCCTAGTGTAAATTGTACGTTGGTCCGACGGCTTCCCCAAACGGGCTAGCGGATGAGGACGACGGTGCCGACGGTAATGAGGCCGACGCCGAGCAGCGTCTTGGCGCTCAGCGGCTCCTTGAGGAACAGCGCACTCAGCAGGGCGATGAGGACGATGCTCGACTTGTCCACGCCCGCGACCCACGCCGTGGGGCCGATCTGGAGGGCGCGGAAGTAGGCCAGCCAGGACAGGCCGGTGGCTGCGCCCGACAGCACCAGGACGATCCAGGTGCGGGTGGAGAGGCCGCGCAGCCCGCCCACTTCCTGGAGGCTGAAGGAGATGGCCCAGGCGATGAGCAGGATGACGACGGTGCGGATGGAGGTGGCGAGGGTAGAACTGACCTGCTCGACGCCGAGCTTGGCGAAGATGGTCGTCAGGGCGGCGAAGAAGGCCGAGAGCAGGGCAAAGGTCCACCAGGGCAGGTTAGCGAAGTTCATGGCTCATCCTCACTCTCCGCGATGACCGGGTTTTCCAGCGCGCCCAGGCCGTCCACCTCACAGCGCATCGTGTCGCCGGGGTAGACGTGGGACAGGCCCTTGGGCGTGCCGGTCAGCAGGACGTCGCCGGGTTCCAGGGTCATGAAGAAGGTGATGTACTCGATGATGGCCTCGATGGGCCGAATCAGGAGCGATGTATTGCCCTGCTGGCGCAGTTCGCCGTTGACATAGGTGCGCAGGTTCAGGTTGGCCGGCTGGGGAACCTCGTCGACCGTGACGAGGAACGGCCCCAGCGGGCCGAAGGTGTCCCAGCCCTTGCCCTTGACCGGTGGGCGGAAGATATTCTTGACGAAGTCGCGCACCGTGACATCGTTGGCGACCGTGTAGCCCTGGACGTAGTCTAGCGCCCTCTCGGCCCGCACGCGCCGCGCCGTCCGCCCGATGACCACGGCCAGCTCGCACTCGTAGTGCATGTACTCGGCTCCCGTGGGGTAGACGACGGGGGCGCGGTGGCCGACCAGGCTGCTCAGGGGCTTGAAGAACAGGGCCGGTTCCTCGGGCGTGCCCAGTTCCAACTCGGCGGCGTGGTCGGCGTAGTTGAGCGCCAGGCCAATGACCTTGCTCGGCGTCACGGGCGGCAGCCAGACGACACTTTCGGCGTCGTGGGGCCGCCCCGTCCCATCCAGCAACTGCCCGCCCTGCCACGTCCCGTGGTGAACCCGTCCCCGCGACGCGAAACGCGCGATTTTCATAGGTAGACCTCTTCGAAGTAGACGTGGCTTTCTTGCTTGAATCGAATCACCAAGCGCACCAAGACACACAGGAAGAGGTTTAGAGTTTACTTCATCTGAGGAGGGATAGCAAGACCATCGTGCAACATGCTTGCGTTTCAGGTACGGGCGTGGCACAATAAACCGCCAATAGGGAGCGTGAACTTGGCAGTGGGGGCGAAGGGAGGAGACGGCATGGATGGCGTGGTCGTGGCGGTGAGTCGGAGCGCGAAGCACACGTTTAGTAAAGCAGCGCAACTGAGCATCCACCTTGTGGCGGGGCTGGGCGTCGAGGGCGACGCGCACAGTGGCGCGACGGTCAAGCACCGCTCGCGTGTGGCGCGGGACCCGGCGCAGCCGAACCTGCGCCAGGTGCACCTGATGCACGCCGAGCTATTCGAGGAGTTGGCGGCCAAGGGCTTTACCGTCACCGCCGGTGACATGGGAGAGAACATCACGACGCGGGGGGTGGACCTGCTGGGCCTGCCCACCGGCGCACGGCTGCACCTGGGCGACACGGCCGTCGTGGAGGTCACGGGCCTGCGCAACCCATGTTCGCAACTCGACCGCTTCCAGGACGGTCTCATGGCGGCGGTGCTGGACCGCGACGCGGCGGGGAACGTGGTGCGCAAAGCGGGGGTGATGGGCATCGTCGTCACAGGCGGCGAGGTGCGGCCCGGCGACCGGGTCCAGGTCGAACTGCCGCCCGAACCGCACCACCCCCTCAAACAGGTCTAAGTTCACTTGAATAGCCGTCACCGGCCAGGCAGCCGGGGGGCTTAGGCCCGGAACACGGCCAGCGACAGGTAGCACGAGACGCCCCAGTTGGGCGCGTCCACAATCTGGCTGATCTTCAGGTCGGCGGCCAGGCTGCACAGGATATAGGCGTCCTCGCGGCTCAGGCCGTGGCGCAGTTCGAGCCAGTCAATCACCCCGCGCACGGCGTTCTTGGCGTTCTCCATCAGGTCGGGGCCGAGGGCGGTGTTGACGAAGTAGCCCCGGGTATCGTACTTGGGCTGGAGCGGCCCCGGCGGCGTGACGAACTGGTAGCGCCAGGCGGGCAGGCTGCGCCCCTTGCGCACGTTGAAACGCAGGCTGAACGACATGGGGCACTCGATGCCGGTGACACACACCTCGCCGTCGCCCTGGGCCGCGTGGCAGTCGCCCGCCGAGAACAGGGCGCCCGGCACGTAGACCGGCAGGTAGAGGCGCGTGCCGACGCCCAGGTGGCGGGTGTCAATGTTGCCGCCGCCCTTGGTGGGTGGGAGGACGGGCAGCGGGTCGGGGTCGTCGGTCGCCACGCCCATCGTGCCGCAGAAGGGCTGGATGGGAATGTGGATGTCGTCGCGGAGGGCGGTCGCGTCGCCCTGGGTCAGGTCGAAGTGGCGGATGTAGGGCTGGGTGAAGTCCTCGCTGAGCAGGCCGAGGCCCGGTAAGATGCCCGCCCAGCCCCACGGGCCTGGCTCCAGGCGCAGGATTTCGACTTCGAGCACGTCGCCCGGCTCCGCGCCCTTGACGTAGACCGGGCCGGCCAGGGGATAAAGCTGGCTGAAGTCCAGGCTGGTCAGGACGGACGCCTCGCAGCCCGGCGTCACCTGGTCGTTGGTGACTTCCAGCGTCTGACAGTGGACCACGTCGCCCGGCTCGATTTCAACCGCCGGCGGGTTGTCCTTGCTCCATTGGTGGTGGACTTTGCCCGTGGCGAGGACATGCTCGGCCATAGCGCCTCCTTGATGTGAATTCCCTGTAGGGGTGCGGTGACCGCGCCCCTACCGTCCCACTACTTTGGTCGTCCAAATTCATCTGGGTCTCAACGGCTAACAGTTCGCGTCGGTTCCGCCGCCGACAGGCCGTCGGGGTCGTTGACCTGGGCGCCGACGGGCGCCGGCACCGGGCCGTGCAGCAGCGGGTCCCCTGTCGCCTCCATCCAGCGCGCCAGGCGCCCCCGCATCTCGTCCCGCACCGGGTGGGCCTCTTCAGACAGGGCGAGATTCTGGGTTTCGCCGGGGTCGAACACCAGGTCGTAGAGCTGTTCCTGGGCGAGCGGCCGCTCGCGCCAGCCGTGGCTCAGCCATAGGTCTTTGCTGGGGCTGTCATCCACGTTCGGCAGGACCGGCGTCTGGCGGTCACCAAAGCGGCGAATATACTTCCAGCGCGGCGTGCGCACCGCGCGCTGCGGTTCATAGGCCGCGTGGTAGGTCACCTCGGCGTAGATTGCGGGGTTGACCTCGGCCGTCTCGCCCCTTAGCAGCGGCAGCAGCGACCTGCCCTGGAGCCAGGCAGGGCGGGCGATGCCCAGCAGGTCGCACAGGGTCGGGAAGAGGTCAATCTGAGAGACCAGCGCGTCCGACACCCGCCTCCGGCCCCACTCGGCCGGGCCGCGCAGTATGAGCATGACCCCAATCCCCCGGTCGGTGAGCGTACACTTGGCGTCCGGAAAGGCGACCCCGTGGTCCGTGGTGCAGATGACCAGGGTGTTCTCGGCCAGGCCGGCCGCTTCGAGCGCAGCGAGGACGACGCCGACGCCCCGGTCGAGGCGGCGGGCGCTGGCGGCGAAGCCGGCCATATCCTCGCGGATGGCGGGGGTGTCGGGCAGGCCGGGCGGCGCGGGGCGGTAGCGCGGATCCTCGCGGGGGTCGGGGGGTGGAAAGGGTCGATGGGTCTCCTCAAAGCCGACGTCCAGAAAGAAGGGCTGGGCGGGGGCGCCATGCAGGAAGGCGGCGGCGGCCGGCGCGACGTGCTCGGCCTGGGCGTCCGCGAGCGGGACGATGCGGTCGTAGCCCAGCCGTCGTGGGTCTGTGGCGAGGTGCTGCATGCCGACGAGGGTCGAGGTGTACCCGGCGGTGCGCAGGGTGTGAACCAGGTGCTGGCCGTAGTCGTGCAGGGCAAAGCCGCGATGGGCGAGGCCGAGCATGCCGGAGGAGTGGGCGGCCTGGCCGGTCAGCAGTGCGGCGCGCGAGGGCGAACACGTCGGGGCGCTACAGAAGGCCTGCCGAAACAGGACGCCCTGTTCCGCCAGGCGCTGGAGGCGCGGCGTCGGCGCCGGGTAGCCATACGGCTTCACCGCGCGCCCGGTATCATGGGAGTGGAGGTAGAGAATGTTGGGCAACCTCATTAAGTCTGGCCTCCATGTAGGGCTTAGTATACCAGGACTGGTCGAAAGTGTACAGAGGCAGTTCGACCAGCTAGTTTCTGAAAGTTCTGCCTCAGAGTACTCACAAAAACGTAACCTTTGGTGTAGTTCGGCGTTTCTGTATTAGAGAGCACAAAAATATCGCCCTTGACTGGTTTTCCCTGCTAGAAAGCCGTTACCATGAACCCTCGCCCATTTATTACGTCTGCCTTGTTGACACTCGTTGTGTTGTGCGTGTTCGCCTTCTCCCTCCTCTGGCTAGCAAAAATCCCCACGACCACTGCCCAATCGTTGAGTTCCCCGGAAAGTACTGACACCTCGACTCGCGCCTTCAGAGGAAGTGCAACCATTTCGGAAACTGTTGTTTTTACCCTCACCGGTAGTATGCAAAAAGCATGTCTCGGACATACTGCCACATTACTACCCAGCGGAAAGGTGCTGATAGTCGGGGGTAGTGGTAATACACTTGTCGAACTTTATGATCCTACTACCGGAACCTTCACAACAACCAGTCGGCTATCAACCGAACGGTATCTGCACACAGCCACCTTGCTAGCAAATGGCAACGTCCTAATAGCAGGGGGCTTTGGCAATGGTCTGATACCCAACGCTGAGCTTTACAACCTTGCGAGCAACAGCTTTACCCCGGCTTCTAATCTAATCATCTCGCGCCATACTCATACTGCAACCCCACTTCCAAACGAAAAAGTCCTGTTGGCTGGAGGACAGGACAAAAACGGCGAGGTGGTTGCCACCGCTGAACTCTATGACCCTGATACGAATACCTTTACGCCTACTGGTAGAATGATGTATCCGGATTCATCTAAAACGGCGACATTGCTGCCTAATGGTATGGTTCTTCTTTTTGGCTCTCACAGATACCTGAGTAACCCAAGTGATATTCCACCATCGGAACTTTATAATCCTTCCACTGGCACCTTCACCACTACGGCCAGTCCAGCAGGGATGCGTTCCGACCATACTGCAACTGTACTTCCCAATGGAAGGGTGTTAATCATAGGAGGCTACAACGGAATTAACTCCTTGACCTCGACAGAGCTGTATGACGTAGCGACAGGCACAATGATCAGTAGTACTGCTCGCCTTAGAGATAGTCGGGCGAAGCATTCGGCATCTTTGTTGCCTAATGGCAAAGTTCTGGTTGCTGGAGGCGCAAACCGAGAGTTTCTGGATTCAGCGGAACTTTACGACTGGGTTCGGAATACCTTTGTTACTGTAAACAGCCTGACTCATCGTAGAGCAGGACACACAGCTACAGTGTTAGAGGACGGGAGGGTACTGATTGTCGGGGGCCATGACGGTAGCGATGCATTATCATCGGCTGAACTAGCCACTTTTGTACCTTCCAATACCATCACTGGAACGTTGTTCCTGCCCTCGGACTGGCTAACCACTAGGAGTGCGGAGGTGAGCTTAGTGGTTGAAACGTCAGGGGCGCCGATCAACGGCGTTGCGCTGAGTCGGAATGGGACCAGTTGGACCGAGTGGATGACGGCAACGAATGGCATCACTCAGTCTACGACGTGGAACTTCGAGGCGGACGGCCCTAATCAGCCCCTCTACCTACGAGTACGCGACATCAACGGTCAGATAGCAACAGTCGTGAGCGGTACGGTGAATATTGATACGACTCCGCCCTCGTCCTCTATGGCCGCCCTGCCGCCTGTGTCTTCAATGGCGATACCTTTAACGTGGTTTGGCTTCGATTATGCCAGTGGAGTAGC
>CAZFUK010000326.1:0-6213 GCA_964522005.1 uncultured Anaerolineales bacterium
TCGCCAGGTGGCGGCTGACATTGGCCAGGCGCAGACCGACGAGGTGGTTGAAGTGGACCGCAAAGACGGGGTACTTGAGGATGAGAGCGTCAAGCCGAGCGCGAGAGAGTCGCCACAGTTCCGTCGGTTCGAGGGCGCGTACTGAAGCGGTGCGCGGCGTGCCACTCAGGAGAGCGATTTCACCAATGATCTTACCCGGCTCGAGCGTTTCCAGGGGAGTAACACCGTCCGGGCCTTCAAGCTCGGCTTGCATCCTGCCCCGGCGCACAATGAACATCGCGTCGCCCGGGTCTCCCTGGCGCATCAAGACCTCGCCCTGGGCCACTGCTACCTCCTCAAGCTCAGGCACCAGCCGGGCAATGTCAACCTTGGACAAGCCCTCAAATAGGGGGATCTTGGTATAGTCGAGCATGACCATCTCCAAATTAGGCTGAACTGAGCGCGTGGGATCAGACTAACCAATCCGGGTGAGCCGGGGGAGACTGCCAGAGGTACAGGTCCATTCTAGGAGTTTCGCTGCGACCGTCAAATTTGTGAGCCTGCCTACCGTCGGTCTGTTGCTGCCTCCTCCACTTAGCTGACCGAAATCGTCTGGGTGGTGGATGTACGATGCGTGCTACGTCTGGTATAATGGCCCCAGGGAGAACCGACCATGAGCCACCCGCACGCCGCTAACCTGAACGGGCTGTATTACGCCTAATCGCTACGGACGATAGACGCTGGCGGGACGACAGACGACGCCTCCACGTCTGTCGTCCTTTGTTATTTCCCAGGCGTGTAGCCCATTGACTAAAGGCTCGCGCGGGTTCGGCTGCCAGCAGTGGAACGTGGTATAATTCAGCGACTCATAGGAGGCACGAGCATGACCGCTTCGATTACGGCTTCGATTGATGAACAAGTCGCCCTGCTGATGCGCGGCACCGAGTACGGCGACGAACAAACCCGCAAGAACATGGAGCGCGAACTGGCCGAGCGGCTGCGCGAGGGACGGCCCCTGCGGGTCTACTGCGGCTTCGACCCGACCAAGCCCGACCTGCACCTGGGCCACACCATCCCCATGCGCAAGTTGCGCCAGTTCCAGGACCTGGGCCACGAGGTCACGTTCCTGATTGGCAACTACACCACGCTCATTGGGGACCCGAGCGATAAGAATAAGCTGCGGCCGATGATGACCGCCGAGGAGATTGAGGCCAACGCCCGCACCTATGCCGAGCAGGCGTTCATGATTCTCGACCGCGCCAAGACGCACGTTCGCTACAACGCCGACTGGCTGTCGAAGCTCAGCTTCGCCGACCTGATTCACATCGGCTCGCACTTTACGGTGCAGCAGTTCTTGCAGCGCGAGAACTTCGCCAAGCGCCTCGAGGCGGGCGACGCGATCTTCCTCCACGAGACGTTCTACGCGCTCATGCAGGCGTATGACGCCGTCGCCCAGCAGACGGATGTCCAGGTCGGCGGCAGCGACCAGCTCTGGAACATCATCGTCGCCGGGCGCAAGCTCCAGGAAGCGTTCGGCCAGAAGCCCCAGGTCGGCGTCATCATGGGCATCCTGCCGGGCACCGACGGCGTGGTGAAGATGTCCAAGTCCATCGGCAACCACATCGCCATCTTCGACGCGCCCAACGACATGTACGGCAAGGTGATGAGCATCCCGGACGAGGCGATGTGGACCTACTTCGACCTGCTGACCCGCCTCTCCAACGCCGAGATCGCCGGGCTGCGGCAGGCGGTCGAGGCCGGGCAGATGCACCCGATGGAGGCCAAGAAGCGGCTGGCGGCGGAGATCACCGAAATCTTCCACTCGCCCGAGGCGGCGGGAACGGCAGCCGAGCACTTCGCCACCGTCTTCCAGAAGCGCGACCTGCCCGAGGACATGCCAAGCTTCACCCTCAACGGCCCGCAAACCATTGTGGACCTGATGGTGGCGGCCAAGCTGGCGGCCAGCAAGAGCGAGGCGCGGCGGCTGGTCGAGCAGGGCGGCGTGCGGCTGGACGGCGAGCGCGTGGACGAGGCCGGCTTTGAGGTGCCCTCCCGTGAGGCGATTCTGCAAGTCGGCCGGCGCAAGTTCGTGCGGCTCGTGAGCAACGCTTCGAAGTAGACATGAACTTATCCCCTCTCCCAAAGGGAGAGGGCTAGGGTGAGGGTCTTAAGGGCTTGCCAACCTCTCAGACCCTCACCCCGACCCTCTCCCAGGGGGAGAGGGAGGGAAATCGCGTAAACCTATGCCCTCCAGAGAAGGAATGTACACCGCCTACCGCACCCACGCGCTGCGTCAGTGGATCGTGGACGTGGAGGCGAGCGACACAACACCCCAGCTAATATACCTGCGCGGCCACAGCCCCGCCAATGGTACGCGCCACGGCTTCATGCTGCGGGAGAAGACGGAAGTTCCCAGCCGGGTCCAGGCGCTGCGCGGTCTCAAGGGCATCGAGAAGGTGGACGAGGGCTTCTACACCTCGGTCGTCTACTGCGACCCCGCGCGGCGGGATGAGCTGGTCGAGGCGATTCGGGGGCGGCTGGCGGAGGCGGGCTTTCTGACCACGGCCGAGTGGGAGGCGCGGAGCGCGGCGGAGGTCGAGACGGCGGACCCGCGCCCGCTCAAGCACATCCGCCTCAAGCCGCCCTCGCTGCGGTGACAACTGCTAGCTGATTCTGGCGCATATCTTGCTAAATTAGGGTGGGCTTCCTCTCTGGGTAGCCCATCCGCCATTTTGAGGGAGGCGCCACATGCACACCATCCTCCATGTCTCTGACATCCACGCCGGGCGGCCATTCCGGGCCGACCTGGCCGAACTGGTCCACCTGGAAGCGAATGAGCTGAACCCGGATGTCGTCGTCGTCTCGGGCGACCTGGTCCAACACGAGTACGTGGACCAGTACCAACGGGCGCGACGCTGGCTGGACGGCTTCAAGCAGCCGCTCATCGTCATCCCCGGCAACCACGACGTTCCCTTCCGCAACCCGGTGGACCGCTTCCTGCGGCCGATGGAGAAGTTCCGCCGCTACATCGAACCCGACCCCAACCCCTTCTTTTACCAGGGTGACCTGGCCGTCCTCGGCCTGAACTCGACACGCAGCTTCACCATCAAGGGGGGCAAGCTGGGCGAGCATGAGCTTCAGGTGGTGCGCGAGCGGTTCAAGCCGCTGCCACAGAACGTGTGCCGCGTCATCACGGCGCATCACCACTTCGCCCCGCCGCCCGGCTTCGGCTCGCAGAGCATCATCGCCGACGCCAAACACGCCATCCACGTCATGGAAGAGTGCGACGTGGACCTGATTCTGTCGGGTCACATGCATGTCGCCTACATCGGCAACACGCTGGACTTCTATCCCATGTCCAAGCGGGGCATCATCATCGTCCAGTCGGGAACGACGACGTCGGCGCGGGGCAAGCAGCGCGAGAAGGGCAAGAACTCATTCAACGTCATTCGGATCCACGACCGCCACATCTCCATCACCCACCACCTGTACAACTCCGAGCGGAAGCGCTTCCTGCCCATGAGCCGGCACCTGTTCCCGCGCCGCCTGCCGGGCGAGTACTACCTGCGGCTGGAGGAGACAGCGGCAACCGAGGCGGCCACCACCGTCATGGAGAAGCAGGTCCAGGTCGAGGTTCAGCAGAAGATTGAAGCCAAGAACGAGGCGAAGGCGGCAGGCCAGCCGGAGACGGCGAATGGCGCCCCTACTGGGGCAGCCAGCGAATGACGAGGCGGGGCGGGTACTGCCCGCCCTCACGGGCTTCGATACCCCAGAAGTCGTAGCGGAGGGGGTCCTGCGTCACCGGCTCCTCGGCCCCGCGGAGCATGACCCCATCATTGGGGTCGCCACCGGCCCACCGGCGTACCAGGCTCGTAACGTCAAACGCCTGCCAGTGGCGGCCCTCGCCTGGGTCCAGAACGCCGCGTCCATACGCCTCGCCAAAGCTCTCGCCCGTACTCTCCCAGGTCGCCGTCCCCTCCTCCCACGCCTGTGTCACGCGGTAGGCTGTCACCTCAACGGGGTAACACTCGAAGCAGTTATGAATGTAGACCTCCAGCGTCGCGCTGAGGACGAGCGCGTCCGCCGGCAGCGGTGAGAGGTCGAAACGCACCAGCGGCCGCTGCCGATACCACGCCTGCCAGTCGTAACCGACGAACATGCCGGGGAACGCGCCCCAGGCCGTGGCAGGTCGGCCCTCGGTCAAGAACGTGTCCGCGCTCGCCTCCAGCGCGAGCACGGCGCCCGGTGGTGGGCTTGTGGGCGTCGGCGTCGGCGTGAGGGTGGGCGTCGCCGTCGGCGTCGTGGTGCGGGTGGGGGTGTGACTCGCGCTGGGGGTAGCGGTGGGCGTCGGGGTGCCGGTCGCCGTGGCGGTGGCGGTACTCGTCGGCGTAGCCGTGCTGGTCGGCGTTGGCGTGAGGGTGGGCGTTGCCGTGGTCGTGGGCGTGGCGGTACGTGTCGCGCTGGGCGACGGGGTTGACGTGAACGTCGGCGTGGCCGTGGAGAGCGGCGTCGGCGTCAACCCGTCCCAGGCCAGGGCGATGTGGGGGAAATAGAGGGTCCACTTGGCCGTCGGCTGGGCCTCGGCCGGTGGCATAAGCGCGAACAGGGCCAGAAGTCCGACGGTGATTACGACAACGACGCAGGACGCAAGCCGCATGACCTCACGCTCGCCTGTGGGTACAGTTGCACGGTAGACAAAAGTATGGCATGCTTGACCTGTGATTTGGGCCAAGGAACGGGCGGGGGGTGGAGGCAAGCTATGATCGCGGAGTCACCAGTTCAAACAGCGCTGGAGCGGTGGCGCGTCGCGCGCGACAGCCTGGCGAACTTTGAAGCGAACTACCTCACCCTGCTGCTCGTCTCGGTCGAGAGTGACGCGCCCGTCCCCGTGCCGCTCATCGACGACAGCGTACTCACCGCGTGGCGCGCTACCGAGGCCGAGGTCCACGCGGCCTATGCCGACCTGTTGGACACGCTCAACTCGGCCAGCCCGGCCCTGAGTCAGAACTAAAGTCGCTCGATAGTCACACGTCTCTAGAACTCTCGCCGCGTCAGCGACCGGGTCAACGCGCGCAGCACGTCGGCCTGGGGTCCGTCCAGCGCGGCCAGCCGCGCCTCGGCCCGCCCGTGCAGCTCGTCCGCCAGCCGCTGCGCCTGGGCACGGCCGCCGACCTCATCCAGCAACGCCAGCACGTCAGCGACGTCGGCCTCGGTCAGCGTCGGCTGGCCGTAGATGGCGCGGAGACGGGCCGAGGCCGCCCCACCCGCGCGGTCGAAGGCGATGGCGACGGGGAGGGACTTCTTGCGGCGGCGGATGTCGTTGGCGGCCTGCTTCCCCGTGCGCGCCGGGTCACCCCAAATCCCCAGGATGTCATCCACAATCTGAAACGCCACGCCTAGCTCGTAGCCGAACTGCGCCATCCCCTCCACCCTCGCCGCGTCCGCCCCCGCCACGAGCGCCCCGATCTGCGTTGAGGCTGCCAGGAGCGCCGCCGTTTTCCCGCTCACCATCCGCAGATAGTCGGCCTGGCTCACATCCACCCGCGTCTCGAACTGCATATCCAGGAACTGGCCCTCGGTGATGGCGAGGCAGGCGCGGTCATAGGCCGTCTGGACGGCGGCCAGCGTCTCAGCCGAGACGCCGCGCTCCAGCAGGTCGGCCAGCGCCAGCCGCGCCAGGACGAACAGCCCGTCGCCCGCGTTGATGGCCTGGGCGTCGCCCCAGCGCTGCCAGAGCGTCTGGCGGCCATGGCGCTCAGTGTCGCGGTCTTCGATGTCATCGTGGATGAGCGAGAAGTTGTGCGTCAACTCGATGGCGGCGGCGGCGGGCACGCCCCTCTGCCACTCTCCGCCGAGCGCGGCGCACGTCAGCAGGAGGAAGGTCGGGCGGAGCCGCTTGCCCGTGCGTGTGGCGGTCGGCTCAAAATTCTCGTCCGCCCAGCCCAGGTGGTAACGCAACATGCCGTAGAAGGGCGTCAACAAGGGTTCGCGGTCGGCTACCACCCGCTGCATCTCGGTTTCGACGGCATGGATGTAGGGGGCGAGGGCGGTTTGAAGGTCGGTGGGGGTGAGGGACATAAGGAAATCTTCTCAGAATCACACCTTACGCGGTGAGGCTTCGCTATTGGGATGCCGTGTCCCCTCTCCCTGTGGGAGAGGGTTAGGGTGAGGGTCCGCGTACTCTCGTCGGGCGTCTCAGGCCCTCACCCCGACCCTCTCCCAGGGGGAGAGGGA
>CAZFUK010000327.1:0-6185 GCA_964522005.1 uncultured Anaerolineales bacterium
GCCTGCGGGCGGCGCTCCGCCCGGCTCACCAGGATGCGGTAGTCGCTGGGCTGGGTGTAGCCGAGCATGGGCATGGGCGGCCCGCCACGCAGCAGATCAATCTCGACAAGATGGGTCAGCGTTCCCAGCAGGTTGAGGCGCTTCTGCTCATAGTCGCGCCGTCCAGGACCGGGCAGCTTATTGGTGGGCGACAGGATTTCGACCACCGTCACCACGCGGTCTACCCCCACCTCTCGAATTTCGAGGAAGACCTCGCGTAGGGTCTCTGCCATCGGCAGTTCGACCGTCAGGACGCCCGGCGCCTGACTGACCACCGCCCCCTCACTCACCGGTCCAGGCGCGGACCGCACGACGGCGACATCGGGCCGCACCGCGAAAGCCAGTTCATCCGGCCCCAGGCGGACCGAACGCTCTTCCACGGCGACGTAGTACTTGGGGCGCAGGCGGGGCGCCAGGTCATCACGCAAGGCGATGATCAGGCTCGTGTGGACGTTGGTCCACAAGGCGGGCCGTTCGAGATACGGGTCCATGCCGGGACAGGGGGTAGGCATCGTTCCCTCCTTCGACTAATCTTCCTCCACAGGCGTCAATACCATGATGGGAATGTGGCGCTCGCCCACGCGGCGCGCGTAGGCGGCGTAGCCGGGGTAGACGGCGACGGCCTCCCGCCAGTACCCTTCGCGTTCCGCGCCGCTGGCTTCGGCCGCTGTGTACGTCCGCGTCTGCCCGTCCAGCGTGACCTGGGCCTGGGGGTGCGCCCGCAGATTGTGGTACCAGGCGGGGTAGTGCGTCTGGCCGAAGTTGGAGGCGATGACCACCACCTTGTCCCCGTCCACCAGGCCGACCAGGGGCGAGCGGCGGGGCAGACCGGTCTTGGCGCCCGTGGTTGTCAGCCAGACGATGGGCAGACCGGCCAGGACGCTCGTCAGGGAGGCACGCTCCCCGCTCAGCTTGAGCGCCCAGCGGTCGAGGTGGTGCGCCGACCGCGCCAGGAGCCGCGCGCCCAGGGTTGTCGAGGCGACGCGGTGCACGGCGCGGTGTAAGGGGGAACGGCGGGGGGTTGAGGTGGGCATCTAGCCTCCTGGCCTACACTCACAGGATAACAAGGGGCACTCGTTGGACGAGCGGGCGCCCGCCATCATTACCCTGAACGCTGGCGAGCGTCATGTGGACCTCGTATTCGGCTGCCGCGCCACGGATTAACCCGCGGCCTGCGCCTGCGCCATGGCCTTCTCAATGGCGCTGGGGAAGCGGTCCTGGAAGTTGAGGAGGCCGACCCACTCCGGGCGGACCCGGATGCGGGTCATGGCGACGGGCAGGCTGCCCACCTGCTGGACCCAGGCGCGGCCCTGTTCCTCACCAAAGTAGCGCTCCGCTGACGCTGCGTACTCCGGCGCTACCCCCTCCACTGAGTCGAGCTGGGCCGTGCCGCGAATGAGCAGCACTTTATACGGCCAGGCCGAAGCGTCGTCAATGGTGATGGCGACCTGGGGATGCTCGCGGATGGCCTCCACCTTCGGCGCGGTCTCCGGGCCGGCCACCACCAGTTCCTGCCCGTTCCAGTGGAACCAGATGGGCACCACGCGCGGCGTCCCGTCGTGCCAGTTGTAGGCCAGACGGGCCGGAATGCGGGAGTGGAGCAACTCCTGCGCGACGGGGTGGTTGAGCAGGTCGAGGTCGCCTTGTTTAGATGGCATATGGTCCTCCTTAAACACAAGTGGGAGAGACATGACACACTTCCATTATACCACCATCTGTCAGGTTGTGCACGCAGTCCAGGGACTAATTTGGGGCGGGCAAAACTAGGCGGCGCAGCCGCCAGGCGCGCCAGGCTTCGAAGAGGGCGACCAGGAGCGGAGGCGTGAACACCAGGGCCACGGCGGCCAGTTGGAGCAGCGGCTCCGAGCTATCCAACCAGTTCATGCGCCAGCCGAAGCCGGTCACGAGGTGGACGAGCATGGCCCCCAGGGTAAAGGCGATGGTCCGCGTCGCCACGGGGGTACCGACGAGGAGCGCGGCCGGCCCGACCAGCCAGGTGACGTACCACGGCTGAAACCAGGTATTCCCCAGCAGCAGGAACACAAACAGGGCCTGATAGCAGGCGTAGACGAGGCCGTCGAAGCCCGGCCGAAGGCGGACTAGCTCGCGCAGGTAGAGCAGGGCAAAGAGGCCATAGGCGACCCCGCGCGCGGTGAGGCTGGAGTCCACGGGCAGGCCGGCGCCGTCGAGGGCGTTGCGCACGAGCAGGGCAAACGAGACGGTGAAGCGCCCGCCCTGCTGGGGAAGCGCGCCCAGGACTGTGTCAGGACCGGCGTAGAACGGCGCGTGGAGCAGGACGGCGAGACCGACGCCCAGCGCCAGCCCGCGCGCCACGACCGGCCAGCGCCGCCAGCCCAGACGGCGCAGAGTGGCGACGACGAAGACGGGCACGAGCAGCAGGGACACGTATTTGACGGACGCGGACAGCACGATGGCGGCGCATGCCAGGACCCAGCGGTTCCGACTGGCGAAGGCCAGGGCCAGCAGAATCAGGACGAGCATCACAATGTCATTGTGACCATCCCCCGCCGTGTTGAAGAGGACCAGCGGGTTCCAGGCGAGCAGATACAGCCCGGCGGCGGCCAGCGCCGGCCGGGTGCGGCGCAGGACCCAGTAGACCAGCGCCAGCGCCAGCGCGTGGCAGGCGAGCATGGCGCCCTTGAAGACGAGGACAGCGGTGGACAGACTGGGGCCGGCCAGCCAGGCCAGCAGCGCCGACAGGTGCGTGAAGAGCGCGCCATACACCGTCGGCTCATCATCATAGGCGGTGTAGGGGTAGATGGGGTCGGCGGGCCGCAGGCTCGGCGACAGCACGTAGGGGTTCTGCCCCTGGAAGGCCCAGACCCGGCCAAAGAAGATGTAGTTGAAGATGTCGGTGGCCGTGACGGGATACAGGGGGAGCAGGAGCAGGCCGAACACGAGGGCCAGCAGGACCACCACCACCACGATGGCCCGGCTGGTCCGCAGGAGCACAATCCGATAACCGAGGTAGTACAGCCCGAACAGGCCCAGCACCGTGAGGAGGTAACCCCAGACCTCGTCGGGGGTGGCGCCGAGAATCTTGGGCATGTCCAGCAGGGGCTGCTGGATGTAGTCCGCCAGGGCCATGCGGCGCGTCAGGCGGAGGTAGTAGACCGCCCCGCTCGCCCCGCCCAGCAGCAGGAGCAGTGGGACGGCCCCGCGTGTAACCAGGGCTTGGAGGCGACGTCGCATAGGTCAGCCTCTGCTGCGCCCCTGACCGTCAGGCCGAGGGCACAGCGCCGCGCATAAAGGCGGCCAGTTCGTCCTTGAGCCGGGCCAGCGAGGCCAGGTGGATGTACATCATGTGGCCCGCCTCGTAGAAGCTCATCGAGATGTTGCGGTAGAGGTCGCGGTCCAGCCCCAGGTGGTTGAAGGTGTACTCGGTGGCGAAGTAGGGCGTCGCCAGGTCGTAGAAGCCGTTGGCGACGAACACCTTCAGGTGCGGGTTGATGGTCATGGCCTTGCGCAGCGTGGCCGCGACGTTGACATAGCGGTTCTCGTGCTCGGCGTAGCTCCAGGGCTGGACGCGCGGCGTGAGAATCTCGTAGGGCAGGTCGCTCTGGTAGCCCAGTTCGCCGCGCACGTAGTCGTAGAGCGTGGCGGTATACGGGCCGGTGATATTGGTCAGGCTGGGGTCGTACTCCGGATTCTCGCCCGCCGCGTCGCGGTCGATGCCCTTAAAGCGGCTGTCCAGCCGACCCACGGTGCGGCGCTGGTCGCGCAACAGCTCCTTGCAGAAGCGGTGAATGTTGATGCGCAGGTCCGTGCGGTCCAGGTAGTCCTCCGACAGGCCGGTGTAGCGGGCGAGCTTCTGGATGATGGCCTGCCGCTCCTCGGCCGTCATCATCGCCCCCTTCATGAGCGCCAGGGTGTACTCGCCCAGGGCGAAGGTCTCCACCTCGGTCAGGAAGTCGGCCAGGCTGGCCCTGTACTCCGTCGGGACGCGCTGGTGATACCAGGCCGTGGCGGCGTAGGTGGGCAGGAAGAGGATGTAGGGCAGGTCGTTGCCGGCCTCGAAGCGGGCCGTCTGGAAGTCGAGGATGGACGAGACGAGCATGATGCCGTTGAGGAACAGGCCGTGGCGTTCCTGGAGGTAGCCCGACAGCCCGGCCGAGCGCGTCGTGCCGTAGCTCTCACCGATGAGGAACTTGGGCGAGGTCCAACGCTGGTAGCGCGTGGTGTAGAGACGAATAAAATCGCCCACCGACTCGATGTCCCGACGGAAGCCGTGAAACTCCTTGGCCTTCTCCCCCACGACCGGGCGGCTGTAGCCCGTGGTGACCGGGTCAATGAAGACGAGGTCGGTCACATCGAGGAGCGAGTACTCGTTGTCCGTCAGGCGGTAGGGCGGCTGCGGCAGGTCGCCAATGTCGTCCATGACGACGCGGCGCGGGCCGAGCAGCCCCAGGTGCAGCCAGACCGACGCCGACCCCGGCCCGCCGTTGAACGAGAAGGTCAGCGGTCGGCGCGTCTTGTCCGCCACGTCGTCGCGGGTATAGGCGACGAAGAACAGCGATGCCTTGGGCTTCTCGCCCTCGGACACGCCGACCGCGTCGCCCTTCTTTTCGGCTTCCTCACGTAGAATAATCGTGCCCGTCGTGACGGTATAGCTGATGTCCTGGCCGCCAATGCGCACCGCGTGGCGGCTCTCGACCAGTTGGTCGGCCACCGCGGCGGTCTTATCGGCCTCCGGCTTGGGCTGGCCGTTGGCCGTATGGTCGTCTTGTGCCATAGTCTCCCCTTGTCTGTCTGTGGGTACGCCCCCGATTATAGCACATCCCCCGCAAAGCGCCACAAACCATCTCCCCCGTCCCCAGGGCATTTTCAAAGTCGCGGGGTCAGGCTAAAGAGGACGCTGTCAACGGATATCAGGCGCAGATTAAACGGATTATGTCACTGCGAACGCGTTTCATCCGTTCAATCCGTACCCGAAATCTGTTGACAGCGTGTTGTCGTGGGGGTTCGTCCAGGTCGGTGAAATGCCTGTCCATAGGTTTCGCGTATAGTTAGTGGAAAAGAGGTCCACACGTGCTGGACAGGCTCACTTGGTAGGGCAGGCGGGGGGCACAGGGGCCAGCCAGGCCCGCGCTTGATGAAAGGAGACCAGAGTGTCATTCTTTAGACGGGAGAAGGACCCGGTCGAGGAATTCCGACGCAGCCGCGAAGGGCTAAGCCGCGTCATGCGCGATGCCCCACCCGGCCAGCCGCCGAGCATGGACACCCCGCCCCCCACCGCCGACAGCGCCCCCCACCCCACCCCCGCCGAGCCAACCGATGGACACGAGGACGCCCTGATGCAGCGGCTCCGCCAGGGCGCGACCACCGTGGTCCGCGACACCTTCTTTTCCGGCACCCTCAAGTCGGACAGCAACCTGCTGATTGAAGGCCGCTTCGAAGGGACGCTGGAAGCCCACGATACCGTCTTCATCGCCCAGGGCGCCGAGGTCAAGGCGGACGTCCGCGCCACCGACGTGATTGTCGCGGGCGCCATGGACGGCACGGTCGAGGCGAGCGGGCTATTCCACGCCATGCCCTCGGCGCGCGTCGCCGGGCAGATTCACACCGCGCTGCTGGTGGTGGACCCCGACTCCCATGTGAGTTGTCGGTTCACCATGCAACCCAGAGGGGAGGCGAAGGGCTAATGACAGCTGTCTATCCCACCGAGCGCGAGGCTCAGCGCCGACCGGCGGCCCCGACCGAGGCCGGCAGCGAGAGCCTGATTGACCGCCACTCGCAGTTCAACGGCCTGTATTGCACCGAGCGGGACCTGCGGATCGAAGGCTCCGTCGAGGGCGAGATTCAGTGTGAGGGCACAGTGACCGTCGCCCCGACGGCCAGGGTGTCGGCCAAGGTGCGCGCCCGCAACGTGGTCATCGCGGGGTCGGCGTCGGGCGACATTGAGTGCGCCGAGCGGCTGACGCTGCGGCCGACGGGCGAGATACGCGGCGAGGTCACGGCGGCCAGCCTGGTGGTCGAAAAGGGCGCCTTCTTCGAGGGCGAGTTCCACATGGCCGAGCCGGCTGCCCGCCCACCGGCCCCCCAGGCGGCGCGGTCGCCCGGCGCGCAGCCCGCCCCCGCCCGGCCCGAGCCGGTCGCGGCGCCGCAGCCTGAGCCGGCCCCGGTCG
>CAZFUK010000328.1:0-1236 GCA_964522005.1 uncultured Anaerolineales bacterium
AGAGCGTATAATGGGTTATTAGAGGGACTATCCCAGCGTGGGATAGCCGCCCGGGGTGTTGAGCGCCTGGAAAGAGGTGATGCTATGTCAGTGCAAAACCCACCGGCAAGTCAGCCAACGCGCCAGCAGCCGGCCCAGCACAACGAGAAAGCCCCGTCCTTCCTGATTCCGGTCTTCAAGCTGCCCCTGCTTCTGTATCGCCTGCGCCTGGGCTGGTTACTGGGCAAACGCTTCATGCAACTCACCCATGTCGGACGGCGTAGCGGGAAGGTGCGCAAGACTGTCCTGGCGGTCTTGCGGTACGATGAGAAGACGCGAGAAATCTACGCGGTGTCCGCGTGGCAGGGGAGCGACTGGTACTACAACATCCAGGCGTCGCCCGCTCTTCGAGTCGAGACGGGGTTCGTCCAGTATGCCCCGGCGCAGCGAACCCTCTCGCCCGAAGAGATCACGGCGACGTTTATGGAATACCGCCAGCGCCATCCCATCTTCAGCCGGATGATCTGTCGCATTCCAGGCTGGAAGTGGGATTCGACCTACGAGGAATTCCTGGCGCTCGCTCGTACATTGCGAGGGGTGGCGTTCAGGCCACGCTAGAAGCGCCTCATTTCACGTTTTGGCCGCCTTCGTGCTATACTAGCGCGCAAGGAGACCGTCGCATGTCCGAGCTGGCCCGCCTGCACGCGGTCGTCTACGGCCATGTGCAGGGCGTCAACTACCGTGTCCACACCCGCCGCCAGGCCCAGGGCCTGGGACTGGTCGGGTGGGTGCGCAACCAGCCGGACGGCAGCGTAGAGGTCGTGGCGGAGGGGGCGCGGCCTCGCCTACAGCAACTCCTGAACTGGCTCCATGTCGGCCCGGCGGCGGCGCGCGTCTACGAAGTCCACACGACCTGGGGCGACGCGGACAGCGAGTTTACCCACTTTACGGTGCGCTTCTAGCATGTCAACCTCTCCCCAACAAGTGAGGCCCCCGGCCACGGTGGCCGCCGAGAACGGCCTACCGGTCGTCGCGCCGACCCTCGATCTCCCGATGGCGGCCGCCCCCAGTAACGGGCAGGCGCGCCGCCACCGCGAGCGGCTGGCGTGGTTCAGTCTGCTCTCCGCCTTCACCACCTTCCTCGTCCTGGTCAAAAAGGCCGGGTCGGTGCTACGCGCCGAGGCGCTGCCGGGCTGGCTGCACCGCGTCGCCTTCCGCGCCGCGCTGAGGGCGCGGCCGCGCCAGGCCGTGCGAACC
>CAZFUK010000328.1:1246-6155 GCA_964522005.1 uncultured Anaerolineales bacterium
CCGGCGTGCCCGGGACCACCCGCCGCTATCTAAGTACGGCCATGGCCGTCCAGCCGGGCGACCTGACGGTCATCCGGGGCATTGTCCTGGTCGGCGCGAAGCAGGGCCAGCCGGCTGGCGTCACCGACGTGGCGCGGGTCAGCGAGGGGCAGACGGTGCAGACCGACGCCGAGTCCCGCGCCCTGTTGACCCTGTTCGACGGCAGCACCGTCCAGATCTATCCCAATACCGTCCTGAGCGTGACCACCCTGCGCGAACCGCGCTTCGCCCACTGGGGGCTGAGCCAGCGGCCCAACGAGATGACGCTGGAAGTTGTGACCGGGACGGTCAAGGTTGGCGTGGCCCTGCCGGCCGCCGGGCGGACTCCGCCCGTCTTCCAGGTCCTCTCGCCCCACATGCAGGCCCAACTGCTCGAAGGCAGCTACTTCGTGGATGTGGGGGCAGCGGGAACCAACCTCCACGCCTACAACAACGACGCGCTGGTGAGCGACGTAGCCGGCGTGACGAGCGTGACCCTCCACCGCGCCCAGCGTACCCAGATTCCAGCCAATGGAACGCCTGGTCCGCCGCTCCCCATCGAGGTCAACCTCATCGCCAACGGCGACTTCAGCGCGCCCCTCAGCGGGGCATGGCGCATGATCGTTGACCAGGGCGGCGACGGTCCCGCCGTGGACCCCGACTGGGAAATCCTCAACGCGGGCGACCGCGAGGCGCTGCACTTCCTCCGCCGTGGCTCGGAGTTCGCGCCGGGACGCGGCAACCACGCCAACATCCGCGCCGTCCAGGTTCTCAACCGCAACCTGCCCGACCCCTATACCTCGCTCAAGCTGCGGGCCGAAATCCGTATCGCGGAGCAGAGCCTGAGCGGGGGCGGCTACCTCGACACCGAGTACCCGCTGATTCTCCGCCTCGTCTACAAGGACGCGGGCGGCGGTGAGTTTGTCTGGTGGCGGGGGTTCTACATCCAGAACGACGCGAGCAACCCGACGCGCAACGGCGAGTTGCTGCGCCGCGATGTCTGGGTGCCGGTCGAGCTAGAGTTGCGCGACATCACCCCCCGCCCCTTCCAAATCGTCCGCCTGGAGGTCATGGCCTCGGGCTGGGACTTCGACAGCCAGGTCTCCGACATTCGGCTCATTGTGAGATAGTAGTCAGTAGTCGGTAGTCGGTAGTCAGTAGCCGGTACTGGGTAGTCGGTAGTCGGTAGTCGGTTCCGTAGCCTGAACGCCACGGCTGTCCCAGGCGCGGCCTTCCGCCTTCAATCTTCAATCCTTAATTTCTCATCCTGTATGTATGAGCTAATCCTGCCCGCCCACCTCAAGACGCGCCTGGGCCAGGGCCACCCCTGGGTCTACCGCGACCAACTGGCGGAGGCGCCGCGTCTGCCCTCGGGCGCCTGGGTACGCGTCCGGTGCGGCGGGTTCAGCGCGTATGGGCTGTGGGACGCGGCCTCGCCCATCGCCGTGCGGCTGTTCGCCCGCGACGCCCCGCCCGACGCGGCGTGGGTGGCGCGCAAGGTGCGCGAGGCGTGGGAGCGCCGCGCTCCCCTGCGCACCGGCGCCACGACGGCCTACCGCTGGCTCTTTGGTGAGGGTGACGGCCTGCCCGGCATCACGGTGGACCTATACGACCAGTTCGCCGTTGTCGCCACCTACGCCGACGCCGTCACGACGCTGCTGCCCTGGCTCGTGGAGGCGCTGCGGGCGACGGCCCCGCTCAAGGGCATCGTGCACCGGGCGCGCGGGGCGACGGAGGACGAAGGACCGAGGACGGAAGACCAAAGACGGAGGTCCGACGACGAAGGACGAAGGACGAAGGACGAAGGACCGAGATCGGAAAAGCCTGGTACTTCCTCCGTCGTCCGCCTGTCCCCCGCTATGGGGGGGCGTCCGTCGTCTGTCGTCCGCTTGTGGGGCCAGCCGCCGCCGCGTGACCTGACCGTCCAGGAGCACGGCTTGACGTTCGTGGCGAACCTGGCGACCGGCCAGAAGACCGGGTTGTTCCTGGACCAGCGCGAGAACCGCCGCGTAGTCGAGGACTGGGCGGCGGGCAAGACGGTCCTCAATTGTTTTGCCTACAGTGGGGGCTTCTCGGTCTACGCCGCACGGGGCGGCGCGACGCATGTGACGAGCGTGGATATCGCCGCCGACGCCCTGGCCGACGCCCAGACGAACTTCGCCCGCAACGGCTTCGACCCGGCCGACCACCGCTTCGAGGTGGCCGATGTGTTCGAGTATCTGCCGCGCCTGGCCGCCGAGGGCCGCCAGTTCGACCTGGTCATCCTCGACCCGCCGTCCCTGGCCCGCTCGCGCCAGAGCCAGCACGCCGCCCTGAGGGCCTACACGCGGCTCAACGCGCTCGGGCTGCGTGTCGTCAAGCCGGGCGGCATCCTGGTGACGTCCAGTTGCACGGCGCAGGTGGGCCACGACGCCTTTCTGGAGACCCTCGCCCAGGCGGGGGCGCAGGCCGGGCGCCGCCTGCTCATCCTCCACGACGCCGGCCAGCCCCTCGACCACCCCGTGCCGGCCCACTTCCCCGAAGGCCGCTACCTCAAGTTCGTCCTGGGTCAGGTGGTCCTGAACTAACTGGGGCAGGATTCGTTTAGCAAGGAAGCTCCCTATGCGTGTCGCGCCAGCCTTAGTAGTCTGTTTAATGCTCACCCTGGCCCTGGTCGGCCTGGCGGGGCCTGCCCCGGTCTCGAATGCCCAGCCGCAGCCGACACCCACAGTGGCGCGGGTGGACCCGGGCGAGCCGCCCGCGCCGCCCGAAGGCAAGCGCACGACGCCAGAGGGGATTGACACGGGCAAGCAGTGGAAGGCGGGCAATTGCCAGACGCCCTCGAACGCCCCCGCCATCCAGGGCGTCGTTCCCCTCAGCGTGACCGCCACCGGCGTCTGCTTCAACGCCGGCTTCACCGTCTGGGCGGCGGGCGGGCGGACCTACGCCTTGCTCACCGGCGGCTACCAGGCCGCGTTTGTGGTTCTCGACGTGACCGACCCGGCCCATCCGACCGTCTTGACGACGTACCTGTGGCGCGACGCCCAGGGGGCGCCGACGCCCACCCAGTACACCTACACCCAGGACGCCAAGCACTTCACCCAGGGCGACCGCCACTTCGTCTCACTTAACCAGGAGGCGTTCGGCAACAGCAGGGGTTTCTGCGGCGTCGCCATTGTGGAAGTCACCGACCCCGCCCAGCCGCAGTTCATCACCCGCGTCAACGGCCTGAACAGCCCAGGCGGCGCGTGGTGCGACGTCCACAACACCTTTGTCGAGGCCGACGCGGCGGGCCAGGGGGCGTGGCTCTACCTGACCGCCGACGAACCCGACGACCTGCGCGTGCTCGACATCCACAACCTCCAGGCCATTGCCGAAGTCGGCCAGTACAAAGAGGCGGGATCCACCTACATCCACGACATCACCGTCGTCAACGGCCGCGTCTACGTGTCGTACTGGGAGGCGGGGTTGGTCATCCTCGACGCCGCCAGCCTCAAGCCGGGCGCCCAGCCGGCGCCCCTCAACCCGACGGGCAGCATCAAGCCGACGGGCTTCCGCGTCCACCACGCCCTGCCGACGCCCGACGGCCGCTACGTCTTCATCCAGGATGAGATTACCAACGGCCTCAACTTCCAGGCCGTGCGGATGGTTGATATCCGCGACCTGGGCCAGCCTCGCGTGGTCGCGTCGCTGGGGCTGCCCTACCGCCAGGCGCACAACCTGCTGGTCGAGGACAACCGGCTGTACGTGGGCTGGTACGAGTCGGGCTTGCAGGGCTGGGATATTGACACCGCCGACCCCGCCGCGCCCCGGCTGACCCAGGCCGTCCAGCACACCCTGCGCTCGACGTTTACGGGCGGCTTCCACGGCGCGTGGGGCGTCGCCAAGCTGCCCTGCCAGGTCGCCGGCTTCGGCCGCACCTGCCTGTACCTGGGGGACATTGAGATCGGGCTGGACATTGTCGCCCTCCAGGACCCGCGCTACGCCCCGGCCGACCTGAACCAGGACGGCCAGGTGAACGTCGTAGACCTGACGCACGTGGCGGCGCGGTGGGGCACGCGACGGGGTGGGGCCGACTACTACGCCATCTTCGACTTGAACGGGGATGGGGTGGTCAACGTGGTGGACTTGCAAGAGGTGGCCCGCCAGTGGACCGGTTGAACTCCAGGGGGTCAAAAATGAGCAAACGCTGGCTTCGTCCTTGAAGCCAGCGCTCGCTCACACTAAGGAGGGGGTTTAACTCGTCATGTCTAACAGTCGCCCACATGTCCCGGTCGCTTCCCAGACCTGTTCTTAACTCCCAGTTCCCGCTTCACCTAACGCTAACATCGTCAACCGCTTGCCAAACCGCTCTATCCCGGCTCACTACACCTTATCCCCACGCGTCGCTTGACCTAACTCATCCCCATTCACCGCGTATCCAACTATCTGCCTGACTAACGTTACACCGCTCACCCGAAGTCTATCCGTCTTGATAATAACTATGCTACTCTAGTGTTCTTGGTTGCAAGACTCGTGCCAAGCATCCTGACTCTGGCCCGCCGCGTGTTCTCACTTACCCTTACGCTTGCTTGACCAACCTGCGGCGTTGACTGTATTATCTAGGGGCTGGCTTAAGCGGGGCTGAACCGTTGCTGAGAGTTGCGTGAGAGTCGGATAAGCTGGCTCTCACCTATCGGGAGGCGGGGGTGCGGATTTACTTTGTGCGGCACGGGGAGAGCGAGGCCAACATCCTGCGCGTCATCTCTAACCGGGGGCGGCAGCACGGGCTGACGGAGCGCGGCTGGGCGCAGGCCCACGCCCTGGTCGAGCGGCTGGCCGACGCCGGCATTGTCCACGTCTACTCCAGCCCCTTATTGCGCGCGGTGCAGACGGCGGAGACGCTGGCCCAGGCGTGGGGCGTGCCGCATAC
>CAZFUK010000329.1:0-6135 GCA_964522005.1 uncultured Anaerolineales bacterium
GTCGAGTGGGACGTAGGCGCCCTCGAGCGCATCGGCCAGATGCCGCGCCACGGCTAGCCCATCGGTCTGGACGAGAAGATCAAAATCATGCACGTCGCGGCCCAAGAGTCGGTCGCGCACCGCCCCCCCCACGACATAGGTATGCGGCGCATGACGGAAGAAACGGACGAGACGATGGGCTACGGTAGGCATAGGGCTGCCTCTTTGCAGACTCTAAAGGTTGCTGCACACCTTTAGAGTCTTGACTATTCCGCACATTGGCTCTCAGTTAGCTTCGGCCCGTCGCCTTGATCACCAGGTCGGCCACCTCATCGGGGTGGCGGGCGACGGCAATGCCCGCCTTCTTAAACGCGGCGATCTTGTCCTCGGCGCGGCCCTCGCCGCCCGAAATAATCGCGCCCGCGTGGCCCATGCGACGGCCGGGCGGGGCCGTCTGGCCGGCGATGAACCCGACGGTCGGCTTCTTGACGTTGGCGGCGATGTACTCGGCCGCACGCTCCTCGTCGGTGCCGCCAATCTCGCCAATCATCACGATGTACTCGGTGGCCGGGTCCTCGTTGAACAACTTGAGGACGTCAATGAAGTTGGTGCCCTTGACCGGGTCGCCGCCGATGCCCACCGCCGTCGACTGGCCGAGGCCGCGCTGCGACAGGGCGAACATGACTTCGTAGGTCAGCGTGCCAGAGCGCGACACGATGCCCACCGGCCCTGGCGTGGCGACGTGGTTGGGAATGATGCCCACTTTGCACTGGCCGGCCGAGATGAGGCCGGGGCAGTTGGGGCCGAGCAGCCGCACGCCCTTGCGGTCGAAGTAGTGCGTCACCTCGATCATGTCGAGGGTGGGCACGTTCTCGCTGATGCAGACGACGAACTGGATGCCCGCGTCGGCGGCTTCGAGCATGGCGTCGGCGGCGCCAGCGGCCGGCACGAAGATGAGCGAGGTGTCCGCCCCCTGCTCTTTGACCGCCTCCGCCACCGAGTTATACACCGGTACGCCGAGCACGGTCTGCCCGCCCTTGCCAGGCGTCATGCCGGCCACGACCTGGGTGCCATAGGCCTGCATCTGGCTGGTGTGGAACTGGCCCTCGCGCCCGGTGATACCCTGAACGACAACCTTGGTAGCCTGATGGATGAGGATGCTCATCGGAGATACTCCGTTTATTGTTATGACAAGCCGAAGCGTGTCACCACGTGGTAGAGAACGCGGGTCATGAACAGCAGGTTGTCCACCGAGATGCGCTCGTTGTGGCCGTGGACCAGGGCCTCGCCCTCAGTGGCGGCCTCGTAGCGCAGCGGCCCGAAGCCGTAGACGCGCGTGCCCAGGTGGACGACGTGCTTGGCGTCGGTTGCGCCCGTGACCAGGGTGGGCGAGGGGCGAGCGTCTGGTAGCTCGTCGCGCATCACGTCCACGATGGTCGAGTACAGGGGCGAGTCGAGGTCGGCTTCCAGGGCGGGCGCGTCGTCCAGCAGTTCCAGTTCGACGTCCTCGCCGACGATGGGCCGCACCTCGGCCAGGAAGTCCTGGGCCGCGAAGCCGGGCAGGGTCCGACCGTCCACCAGGGCCTCGGCCAGGGAGGGAATGACGTTGATCTTGGCGCCCGCCTGGAGGACCGTGGGGGTGGCGGTGTTGCGCAACATGGCCGCCAGCATGCGGCGGAACGAGTCGGGGACCGGCAGCCTGCCCAGCGTCAGCGAACTGGTGCTCTCGTCCCACAACCCCGCCGACGCTTCCGCCAGCCCCGGCACGGCGTGGCCGATACTCTCGAACATGGCTTCGACGGTGCGCGTGCGGTGGAGCGGCAGCGGGGTGCTGCCCAGGCGGGCCACGGCCCCGGCCAACCGCACCACGGCGTTGTCCGGGCGCGGCACCGAGCCGTGGCCCGGCTCACCGCGCACGCGCATGCGGAAGCGCGCCAGCCCCTTCTCGGCCGTCTGAACCGAGTAGAACCGCGTCGGGCCAAAGGGGAACTCGACCCCGCCGCCCTCGTTGAGGGCGTACTCGGCGCGAATCAGGTCGGGGTGATGGCGGACCAGCCAGCCGGCGCCCTTGACGCCGCCCACCTCCTCGTCGGCCGTCGCCATCTGAATCACGTCGCGTCGCAGGCGGAGACCCTGGCGGGCCAGCAAGCGCAGGATGACCAGGTGGGCCGCCGTGATAGACTTCATGTCCAACGCGCCGCGCCCCCACACATAGCCGTCGGCCAGGGCGCCGCTAAACGGGCCATGCGCCCAGGCGGCCGGCTCGGCGGGCACGACATCGGTATGGCTCATCAGCAGCAGGGGCGCCGCCTCGCCGGTGCCATGCCAGCGCCCGACAACACTCCCCCGCCCCGGCTCGGACTCCAGCACGACCGGCTCGACCCCCACCTCGCGCATCCTGGCGGCGACATACTCGGCGGCCAGACGCTCGTTGCCCGGCGGGTTGGTGGTGTCCAGGCGCAGCAGGTCCTGGAGGATGCTCACCACCTCATCGCGGACCGCATCCCAGTTGAGTGGGAGGCTCACGTCAGCCCTCCGCGCGGCCCGTCTGAGCCGCCCGCGCCGCGAGTTGCGCGGCTTCGGAGAGGGTGTTCGCCCAGGCGACATTCGCGCCCGCCAGCATCTTGCGGCCCTCTTCCTCGTTGGTGCCGACCAGGCGGCAGACAAAGGGCACCTTGGTCCCCGTCTCCTGGAGGGCCATCTGGACGCCACGCGCCACTTCGTCCACGCGCGTGATGCCGCCGAAGATGTTGACGAGGACCGCCTTGACCGAGGGGTCGCGCAGAATGATGCGCAGGGCGGTCGCGACCTTGTCGGCGCGCGCGCCGCCGCCAATGTCCAGGAAGTTGGCCGGCTCGCCGCCAAACAGCTTGACGGCATCCATGGTCGCCATCGCCAGGCCCGCGCCGTTGACCAGGCAGCCAATGTTCCCGTCCAGGTCAATGTAGTTCAGGCCGGCCGCGCGCGCGTCGCGCTCGTCGGCCGACTCCTCGTTCTCGTCGCGCAGGTCGTCGAGGCCCGGGTGGCGGAACAGGCCGCTGTCGTCCAGGTTCATCTTGGCGTCAATCGCCAGCAGCTTGCCGTCCGGCGTGACGACCAGGGGGTTGACCTCGGCCAGCGAGGCGTCGTTGTCCACGAACGCCTGGTATAGGCCCTTGGCGATCTGGACGAATTCCTTGACCTGGTTGCCCGTCAGGCCGAGACCATAGGCCACAGCGCGGGCCTGGTAGTCGCGCAGTCCGGTGGTGGGGTCCACGGTGGTGCGCACGATTTTCTCGGGCGTCTCCCGCGCCACCTCTTCAATGTCCACGCCGCCCGCCGCCGACGCCATCATGACCACCGCTTTCTTGGCGCGGTCAATCACCATGCCCAGATAAATCTCGCGGGCAATGTCGGCGGCCGGCGCGATGAGCACCTTCTTGACCGTAATGCCCTTGATGTTCATGCCCAGAATGGCGTTGGCCTTCTCGCGGGCCTCTTCGGGCGTCTTGGCGAGCTTGACGCCGCCGGCCTTGCCGCGCCCGCCGACCAGCACCTGGGCCTTGACGACGACCGGCCCACCGATGCGCCGCGCCGCCGCGTAGGCCTTGTCGGGTGTCGTCGCTACCTCCCCCATGGGGATGGGCAGGCCGTAGCGGGCGAAAATCTCTTTGGCCTGATACTCGTGAATGTTCAAGGCTGCCTCCTACGCAGGGCCACGCCGATGTGCGCCCTACGGACTCACTGCATCATAACACCGCCCCCAGCGTCAGGCCGGGGCGGCTGTTCAACCACGTTGATTATAGCATGAGTAGGGGGAACAGGCTAGAGCGAATAGTTACTCTAGCACCTTAACGAGGCCACTCCCGATGATTTCTGGATCAACGGTCATGAGCGGCAAGTCCAACATCCTGGCCGTCGCGGCAATGACTCGATCCGGCAACTCCGGCACCACTGCCGGCCCAAACTCTGCGACAGACTGAATAACAGATAGGTCCAAGGGAATCAGAACGAAATTACCGTCTTCTGCCTCCGACATCTGCATTAGGCGCCGAAGTACAGACTCAGCCACTCGTCGGCGCTGTACCAGAAAAACAACCTCAACCAGGCTGATGGTCGGTACAAGCACCTGTGCTCGTCCTCGTTCAGCAGCTTCAAAGACAGCTCTAGCAGTACGCGATAGACGACGATCCTGTGCCAGATACCACAGGAGACAATGCGTGTCAGTGACATATTGCTTCACAGTTCGAAGTTCTCCAGACCCTTCCACATTTCTCGCCGAGCTTCGGCGATCTCTTCTGGCGTGAATTCATACCCCTTGAGAAGGCCCCCTAAGCGGATGATGTGCAGAGGCGGCTCATCTTCGCTCTCCACTGAGGTCTCGCTCTCCACCGACGTGTCGGCTTTGAAGCGTAGAAACTCGATGAACCGGCTTAACTCCGCCAGGCTCTCCTGCGGTAAATCGCGCACCTGTTCGAGAACATCGTCCACTGTTATGTCGCGTTCCTTGTGTGGCGCTGTCGCGGGTATGGTCATAATTCCCTACCTCTAGAACCGTGTCAACGTGATGATGCATATTGTAGCCACAGGCGAAATACTGGTCAATCTCATTCGCAACTCAAGTATAATGGATTGCAGTGGGCACGAAACAGTGCGAGGTCAAAGACAGGAGGCAGTTATGGCGAAGGACAGCGTAATCGTCGGCAATGTCAACCATCCGAACTACCAGAGTCGGCTCAACGCCGAGAAGTACATCCCCATGCGCGACGCCATCCTCCAGGCGCTGCCCAGCGACGACGCGGGCCTGACGATGGCGGAGCTGGAGGCGGGGGTGCTGCCCTTGCTCCCGCAGGACGTGTTCCCAGGCGGCGAGACGGCGCGCTGGTGGTTGACGTCGGTTAAGCTCGACCTGCAAGCCCGGGGCGTCATCGAGCGAGTGCCGAAGAGCAAGCCGCAGCGGGTGCGGCGCACGGTGTAGAACAGGACACCCCGACCTGAGGCCCAGGTCGGGGTGTCCTCTATCAGACCAAGTCTATGCTTACTGCAACGCCGGCCACTGCACGATGCGGTTGTTCTTGCTATCCGCGATGTACAGCTTGCCGTCCTGGGCGACGACGATGCCAATGGGCTGCTCGATGCCCTTGGCGTCCTTGCCCGGCTGGCCCATGTTCGCCACCGGCTGACCCTTGTCGTCCAGCACGATGACGCGGTACTGGTCCGGGTCGGTGAAGTAGACGCGGTTCTTGCTATCCACCGTGATGTACGGCTTGTTAAGGATGCCCTGGCCGTCCCACGCCTCGACCGGCCACTGGGCCTGCGGCGTCATGTTCTTGTCGAACTTCTGGACGCGCCGGTTCCATGTGTCGGCCACGTAGATGCTGCCATCGGCTGGGCTGATGGCGATGCCCACCGGCTCCATGAACTTGCCCGGCTCCGGTCCCGCGCCGCCGTACTGCGCCAGGGGCTTGCCGTCCGGGTCGAACTTCAGAACCCGCTTGTTGCCCGTGTCGGTGACGAACAGGTTGCCGTCGGCGTCCACCGCGATGTCGCGCGGGCCGTACATGGCCGTCGGCTTGTCGTTGAGCGTCGCCGCCTGGTCGAAGTTGCCCCAGGCCGTGATGAAGGTGCCCTCCAGGTCAAACTTCTGGATCCGGCCATTCCAGGTGTCGGCCACGTAGACGGCGTTGCGCTTGCCGTCCACCGCGATACCCCACGGCCCATCGCGGAACTGGCCCTGCCCGGTGCCGGGGCTGCCCCACACTTTCAGCGGCGCGCCGCCCTGCGGGCCGTACTTCACGACCCGGTTGTTGTTGCCATCCACGACGTAGAGGTTGCCCTTGTCGTCCAGGGCGATGTCCTTGGGTTCCACCAGTTGGCCCGCGCCGCCGTAAGTCGTCACGGCCGCCACGTCCTTGCGGACCTTCTCGTACACGTTCTGCGCCGCGTCAGTGGTGGCGGTGATGAGGCTGGGATCCGCCGCGCCCATGGCCCAGATGCGGTTGACCACATCCTTCTTGATGTAGAGCACAAAGGTGTTGTGGTGATACCAGTCGCTCAGCGGCTTGGGGTACTTGCGCCACACCAGAATGTCGAACCACTTCTGGCGCTCGGCCGGGTTCTGCAGGAGGGCGATGACGGAGGACAGGGTCTGATTCTTGTACTCCTCCATCGGCCACC
>CAZFUK010000330.1:0-6128 GCA_964522005.1 uncultured Anaerolineales bacterium
AAAATACTCGGTAGTTCCAGGTGCGGATGTCTCCCGCCTTCAGATAAGTCACACGTCCATGTCGCTCTGTGGTTCCGCTTGTTGTCGTGCTAGTGAACCATAGAGGATAAGCCCTCTGAAGCGCGTCCCGTAATGCTGTTGCAAGACCTTTTTACACTGCTCAATGATGGCGCTTGTTTGATCTTGTACTATCGCACTCATGTCGGTCGCCTTTCAACGTCTACCGCGTCTCCGTGACCTTGCGTAAGCCGCGCGGGTGGTCGGGTTCGTAGCCCTTGGCGAGGGTCAGCGCCAGGGCGAAGAGTTGGCCGGGGAGGATGCAGGTCAGCGGCGTCAGCCACTCCGGCGCCGAGGCGGGCAGCGCAATGGGCGAGCGCGCTTCGGCCAACGCCTCCGCGCCGTCGCTGATTACCAGCCGTTCCGCCCCCCGTTCCCCCAACCGCTTGAGCAGGTCCACCACCTCGCCGTACACCCCGCTCTGGGGCGCGATGACCAGCACCGGGAAACCATCCTCAATCAGGGCCAGCGGCCCATGCCGAAAGTCGGCCGACGAATACGGCTCCGCCAGGACGTAGGTTAGCTCCTTGAGCTTGAGCGCCAGTTCGTAGGCCGTGGCGTAGTTGTACCCCCGCCCAATCACCACACAGCGTTCCATATAGCGATAGCGCTCCGCGACCTCCATCACCCGCGCCTCGACCGCCAACGTCTGGGCGACCAGGTCGGGCAGAGGCGCCAGGGCCTGGATATGCGCCTGGCTGTCGGCCATGTGCGCCGCCAGGAGGGCCAGCGCGAGCAACTGCGCGGTGTAGGTCTTGGTGGCTGCGATGCTCCGCTCCGGCCCGGCGTGGAGGGGGACCACGTGGTCGGCCGCCTGGGCCAGCCGCGAGGCCGGGTCATTGGTG
This sequence comes from uncultured Anaerolineales bacterium, assembly GCA_964522005.1. GTDB lineage: Bacteria > Chloroflexota > Anaerolineae > Epilineales > JAHCIE01 > JAHCIE01. Next base: position 903 of record CAZFUK010000330.1, read on the forward strand.
ATGGCGACGGTGGGGGCGCCGGCTGCGCGGGCGTGTTCGACGACGGCGCAGATGTCGGGCGACTGGCCCGACTGCGAGATGCCGATGACCAGGCCGCCGTCCACGCGGGGCGGCTGGTTGTAGAGCGTGTAGAGGGAGGGCGTGGCCTGGGCGACCGGCAGGCCCACCAACGTCCCGAAGAGATACTTGCCATAGACGCCGGCGTTGTCCGAGGAGCCGCGCGCCGCGATCAGGACGAAGCGCGGGTCGGCCGCGCGCAACTGGGCGGCCAGGCGCTGGACATGCGTCCCCTCCTGGTCCAGCAGGCGGGCCAGGACGGCGGGCTGGTCGTGAATTTCACTATGGAGGAAGGAGTCGGGCATGATGGCGCACCTGCAAGGCTCATGGGGGAGGATGATGGACGGCTAGGGTGATTATAGGGTGGACGCCCACCAGACGCAAACGGGGGCCTGAGTGTCGGCAGCTTCACCTTTTTTTACAGATTGCATAACACCCGCCCGCGTCGCTACGTTACACCCTACGAGGGTGATGGAGGACTGTGAGCATACACCATGAGCCAAGCCACGACGGAAGCGGCTTTGCAGGCCGCTGCCCAGCATCTTGTCCTACTTAATGCTGTCGAGGCAGTCGGGGTTGCGTGGTACGACCAGTCGCGGCGCGACTTTATCTGGGCCGCCCTGGTCGGGCCGGGGGAGAATAAGACAGAGTTGGCGAGTCTGGCGCAGCGCGTCTTTAACACCGGCGCCCCCATCCGCGAAGCGCGGGCCGGGGGCTGGGTGTGGGGCGCGCCGGTCAACGGCGCCTCTCTGCATGGCGCGCTCGTGGCGATTGGCTCTCAGGCTTCCGCCTTCCAGCAAGGGCTATTGGACGTGCTAGGCGAGGCAGCCATTCTGGCGGCTGATTTAGCCACCGAACGCCAGCGGACCGCCCGGCTACAGCGGTGGCTCACCTCGGCGGGGCGCAGCGTGGCGGCAGGTAACCTCCTCACGGGGTTTGCCCATCGCATCAACAACCCGCTGACGACCATCATCGGTGAGGCGCAGCTGCTCCAGAGCGAACCGCTCAATCCCGGCATCATGGCGAGCCTGGGCGCCATCGAGCGGGCCGGGCAGCGCATCCGAACGACCGTCCAGGCTGTGGTGCAGTTTACCAACAGCAACGGCGCGTTTGAATATACCGACGTCAATTCGACGGTGGAGACGGCTCTCGGCTTGGTGACAAGCCAGCTTGAGGGGGCTGGAGTCCGTCTCACGGCGCGGCTGGCGCCTAACCTGCCGCCAGTCCATGCCAACACCGCCGCTTTAACCGAAGCCTGGGTCCACTTGCTGATCAACGCGTGGCAGGCCATCCCAGCCGGACAGGCGGGCGAGATTCGTATCGCCACCACCAGCCGCAATGGCTACATCCTCGTGACCGTGGCCGATAACGGCCCGGTGAGCGCGCGGCGGCGGCGGCTCGTCCAACCCTTCGCCCCTGATACACGGGGTGAACTCTTCCTGGCCTGGGATATCCTGACGCGGGCCGGCGGGCAGGTCATCGTCGCGAGCCGGCCTGGCATAGGGACCACGATGGGGGTGCGCCTTCCGTTGAAGACGGGCGCCCAAGTGAGGTAGGTGTGGCAACGATTCTAGTCGCTGACGACGACACCGATGTGCGCGGCACCCTCAGCCGCAGCCTGGTGCGCAACGGCTATGAGGTCCTGACGGCCAATACTGGCATCGAGGCGCTGACCATGACGCGCCAGATGCTCCCCGATCTCCTCGTGCTCGACATGGCCATGCCGGGCCTCGATGGGATTGAGGTCTGCCGTCGCTTGCGGGCCGACCCCACGGTGTCGGACACGCCCGTGCTGTTCCTGACGGCCCAGCATCGCCTGCCCGACCGCCTGCGCGGCCTCGACGCCGGCGGCGACGATTACCTGGTCAAACCCTTTGATATTCAAGAGCTTACCGCGCGGGTGCGGGCCTTGCTGCGGAGGTGCCAGCGCATGACCACCCAGCCTCTCTCCTTGGGACGCCTGCGGCTGGACCTGAGCGGCCGACGCGCCGAGGTGGACAGCCGCACCATCCCCCTGACCCCGACCGAGTTCAAGCTGCTGGCCTACCTGCTGCGCAACGCGGGCCAGGTCGTCTCGTCGGATCGGCTCCTCCAGGACGTGTGGGGCTATCCACCCGGTACCGGGCAGCATGCCCTGGTGCGCGCTCACGTCAAGAACCTGCGCGCCAAGCTTGAACCGTCGCCGCACAGCCCGCGCTATATTCGGACCGTGCCGCGTCACGGCTACACGCTTGTCTCCCCTGACTAACAACTCCCTGTGGCGGAACGTGGGGCCGGTCGCTAGACCGGCCCCTCGTAGTTTGCTGTGGTTCTCCCCTCTCCTACAGGTAGAGGGGAGAAAGCGCCTCTACACCGGCTGCCACTGGATAATGCGGCGCAACTGGTCAGGGTCGAACTTGGGTTCGCGGTTTGCCAGGAGCAGCCCGTTCTTCTCCTGCTCCGTATCCGTCAACTGGGTGTAGCAGAAGCCGGAGAACGTGGGGCAGGCGACGACGGAACTCACCAGCTCGTGGAGCTTCGACAGGTACTCCTCGCCCGTGCGCACCGTCCCGTAGCCGAACCACGGCTCGCCTGGGCGCGGGGCATAGCTGATGCCGCCGAACTCGGTGAGCATGACCGGCGTGCCGTTTAGCCCGTGCTTGTGGTCGAGCGAGACGCGGTAGCCCGACGTGCGGCCGTTGGTGATCATCGCGTTGATCGCCTCAACGGTCTGGTAGCGCTCCTTGAGAGTCGTGCCCGTGTAGGCGTAGTCGTGGATGCTGAGGATGTCGGTCTGGACGTGTTCCCAGCCGTCGTTGTCAATCACCGGGCGGGTCGGGTCGAAGGTCTTGGTCAGCGCGTACAGGGCGCGCAGGAATTCCTGCTGGCGGGAGTCCTGTTCCAACTGCGGCGTCCCCCAACTCTCATTGACCGGCACCCAGGTCACGATACACGGATGGTTGTAGTCACGCTCCAACACTTGCAGCCACTCGCAGGTCAGGCGCGCGGCCGCCTCGGGCGAGAAGACATAGGCATTTGCCATCTCGCCCCACACGGCCAGCCCCAGCCGGTCGCACCAGTACAGGAAGCGCGGGTCTTCCACCTTCTGGTGGATGCGCACCCCGTTGAAGCCCAACTGCTTGATGAGTTCCACTTCGCGCCGCAGGGCGTCCTCGGAGGGGGCGGCCAGGCACGACTCCGGCCAGTAGCCCTGTTCGAGCACCATGCGCAGATAATAGGGGCGGCCGTTGAGCAAGAGCTGGCGGTTCTGGGTGGCGACGCTGCGCATGCCGGCGTAGCTCTCGACGCGGTCCAGGCTCGCGCCGTCCTCACGCAGCGTAATCTCCGCCTCAATCAAGTTGGGGCGCTCCGGCGACCAGAGATAGTCGTCACGCATGATGGCGCGCGCGTCCACAGGCAGCGCGATCTCACGCGCCAGTTCGCGCGTGTTGATCTGATAGGTATCCTCAACCAGGGCCTTGTCGCGCAGGCGCAGCCGCACCGTCACACTGAGCGGCCGGGCCGGCTGGCGGTTGAGGCACAGCGTCAGGCCCAGCGAGGCCGTATCGAGACGCGGCGTCCAGCGCAGCTTTTCCATGTAGACATGGCTGACCATTTCGAGCCAGACCGGCTGCCAGATGCCCGTGGTACGGCGATACCAGATGGCGTGGGGTTCAGCCTGCCAGTCCTGCTTGCCGCGCGGCTGCCCCAGGTCGTCCGGGCGGTCTTCGGCCCGCACGACAAGGCTCTGCTCCGGCTGGTCGGCGCTCAAAGCGTGGGTAATGTCAAAGCTAAACGGCGTGTGGCCGCCCTGATGCTGGCCGATGTATTGACCGTTGACCCAGACCTGGGCGCTGTAGTCCACCGCGCCAAAGCGCAGCAGGACGCGCTGACTGGGCGCGCGCCGCGCGGTGAAGTGGCGGCGATACCAGACCACCGGGTGGTAGTCAGGCGCGTTAATCTGGCTAGCCTCTGATTCAGGGGGGTAGGGCACGCGGATGGTGCGGTCAAAGGGGTCGGCGCGGGTGGCCCAGTCGTGATCCAATCCCTCGTCCTCATCATCGAAGGCGAAGCTCCACAGCCCGCAGAGATCAAGCCAGTCCTGGCGAGCGAATTGTGGATTAGGATGTAGTACAGTATTCATTTTCTCTCCTCTTGGAGCGCCTGCCGAACGTGGGCAGGATTGCTGTCAATCGTGGACGCTATCGCATGGTCACGGCCTTGGTGTACACGGCGAAGGGTTCTTCACTGTCGGGTCTGAGCAACGGCAGCACGATGAACTGAAGCTGGATGTCCGCCGGTCCTCCGGCCAGCGGCTTGGGTAGGTAAATAGGTTCGACGATGTTGCGAATCGGGACGCGCTGACCGGCGCGCTCCCCGTAGACCTGGGCCACCTCCACCCGGACACGGTCGTAGGGTCCGGGTGGGATGGAGCCTCGGCCTACCAGGGCGCCGGCCGACCCATCCGCACCCAACTCAAAAGAGGGCGTGACAAGACCTAATTCGACCCAGCCCTCGTCACGGAGCTGGCCCTCGCGGTGGATGGCGACGTCGTGAACGGTAATCACCACCCGGTCCAGGCCAGCCCGCCCGTCGGACCCATCCGCGACGCGGACTGTCAGTTCACCGCTGGAGAGGGAGGCCGGGGCGCACGCTGTCAGCAGACCCAGCAGAAGCAACAGCGCGACGGGAAAGAGGCCCGCCGCGCCTGGCTGTCGTTGCCTATGGAGTTGACCCAAGAAGCACCGCGCGGCGTTAGCTCTTCTTCTCGACGGGCCAACCCTTGTCAACCCAGCCAAAATACCCCTCATCAATCACCTTAACCTTGGTGTACCCGTTCTTCATCAGCGTCCGGGCCGCCTGCTCCGCCTCAGCATGGGGGCAGGCGCAATACGTTACAATCCACTTATCCTTCGGCAACTGGTTCAGATACTTCTCAACTTCAAAGTAGGGAGCGTTGACCGCGCCCTTGATATGGCCGGCCGCGAAGTCCGTGGGCGGCCGCGCGTCCACCAGGACAAAGTCCTGTTTGGCGTCGTAGGCTTTCTTGATCTCATCGACTGGGACGAACAGCTTGTCAGCGCCCTTACCGGCATTCGAAAAGTCCGCATCGGCGGCCTTGGCCCCCTGGGGCGCTGAGGCCGTCGTGGTCGTGCCTCCCCCGCACGCCGCGAGGGCCAACGCGAGTAG
>CAZFUK010000331.1:0-6107 GCA_964522005.1 uncultured Anaerolineales bacterium
TGCCGTCGTGGATGGTCAGTTCATAGTCATAGAGGATGCCGTCGTAATGACCGGCGTACTCGGCCAGGTCCGTCTCGGCGGCCGAGAGAGGGAGCCGTTTGGGTTCGACAGCGCCGACGAAGTGACGCAGCGCCCACTGGACGGCCTCGGTGTGAAGCTGGACGCCCGGCTCGGCGTTGGTCAGCACGGTGACCGCGAACCCCTGGCCGGGCACGAGTTGGAAGGCGGACAACTGGCCGTTGGTCCGACCGCCATGCGCCACCACCCGCACGCCCCCCACGTCGCGCACAATCCACGACAGCCCACGCCAGCCGCCAAACGGGTCAATCTCCACCAGCGGCGTCTGCATCTGCCGCATCGTCTCGGTCTGGAGGAGGCGTGTCCCGTCGGGCGTCGTGCCGTCGCCCAGCCAGAAGCGGGCATAGCGCAGTTGGTCCCGCACCGACGAACTGAGGCCGCCGACCGGGTTGGCGTTGCGCGCCAAGGCCCAGGGGCGGGCGACGGCCGGCCCGTCCTCATAGACGACGTGACCGCAGGCGAAGCGGTAGGTCATGACGTCGCCCGGCAGGAAGAAGGAGCGCGTCATGCCCAGCGGGCCGAGGAGCATCTGGTGGGCGGCGGTCTCGTAGGGCAGGCCGGTGACGACCTCGATGAGGCGGCCCGCCAGGTAGAAGCCGGCGTTGTTGTAGGAGAAGGTCGCGCCCAGCGGCGTGAGTTGGGGAATGTCGGCCATCTGGGCGACCATGCGGGCCAGCGCGTCGTCGCCCCAGCCCGTGTCGTCGAAGATGTCGCCAATCCAGCCGGCGGTGTGGGTCAGCAGGTGGCGCAGCGTGACCCGCTCGGCCACGTCGGGGTCGCTGAGACGCAGCTCCGGCAGGTAGCGGCGCAACGGTTCGTCCAGCCCCAGCTTGCCCTGCTCGACCAGCCGCATGGCAATCGTGCCGGTGATGGTCTTGGTGGTGGAGCCGATCTGAAACAGGGTGTCGGTGTCCACGGGGAGCGGGTTTTCGACGCTGGTGACGCCGAAGGCGGCCGTGAATTCCTGGTCGCCGTGGAGCACGCCCAGGGCCACGCCCGGCACCTGGAGGCGGTCCATCGCTGCCTGGACCTCCTGACAGAGGTCGTTAAAGAGAGTTGCGGAGTCGGGCATAAGGTCCTTCCGTTGGTTTACGACCCGCCGGTGACTTCGAGTACCTGGCCGGAGACGTAGTTGGACAGGGGGGAGGCAAAGAACAGCACGGCGCCCGCCGCCTCTTCCGGCGTCCCGGCGCGGCCCAGGGGAATCATCAGTTGCGCCATCTGCCGCATCTGGTCCGGGATGCCCAGCGCGATTTCCTGCTCCCCCCGCGTCACGCGCTCGCCCGCCGCTTTGGACTGGGTCAGGCGCGTGTCAATGAAGCCGAACGCCACGGCGTTAACCTGGACGTTGAACTGACCCCACTCCTTGGCGAGAGTCTTGGTCACGCCGATGATGCCCGCCTTGCCCGCTGAGTAGTTGACCTGGCCCGCGTTGCCCCGCGTGCCGGTGGTCGAGCTGATGTTGACGATCTTGCGGGCCTGGGGCCGCCCGCCCGCCGCCTGCTCGCGCTTGGCCGTCTCGCGGAAGTGCTCGGCGGCGGCGCGGATGAGGCGGAAGGGGGCAGTCAGGTGGACGGCCAGCATGGCCTCCCACTGCTCGTCGCTCATCTTGTGGACGGTGCCGTCCCAGGTGTAACCCGCGTTGTTGACGAGAATGTCCAGGCCGCCCAACTGGGTCAGCGCGGCCTCCACGATGCGCGGCGCGAAGTCAGGCCGCGTCACATCCCCCGCCACCACAATCGCCCGCCCGCCCTCGGCCTGGATGGCCCGCGCCGTCTCCTCGGCCGGGTTCGGGTCAATATCGCTGACGACGACGGCCGCGCCGTGCTGGGCCAACAGCCGCGCCGTCGCCGCGCCGATGCCGCGCCCACTGCCCGTGATAATCGCCACACGGCCTTCGAGTAGTCCAGTCATAGACGCTCCTTCCCGCTAGGTGAAAGAGGTGAAATTGCCTGGGGTGATTGTACCGGGAGGGACAGGCCGGGTCAAACTGGGGAGAGGATTTATCTTCGGCTAAACCGGGCTTAATGCTGGCTTAATCGAGGGGTGAGATACTAAGGTCAACAAGGGACGCTAACCTCCCGAAAACCTCTCAGAGACAACGGCCTGGCGACGGAAAGGGGAATTCCGCCATCAGGCCGTTGTCTCTTTGCCGGCTTGCCGTCCCATCGGCCCCCGCTAATCCACCGTTTGGGCGATGCCCTCCCCCAACCCCGTCCCGTATAATAGCATTAGGCGAGAGAGCGCGAATGGCATTAAACTTGCGATGAAAGAGGCTGAGGCGCCAACGGTTTGTAGTCGGCGGCCGGGGTAGAGACGCTATATATGGCGTCTCTACTCGGGTGCTCGACTGAATTGAGAGAGAAAGAGGCAGGGGGTATGAGACGTGTGTGGGCCTTGCGCCCCACCCTGTGGTGGCGCGGCGAGACGCAGGCGGGCGAAGAGTCGGTTGGCGCCGTGGTCAATCGGCTGGCCTGGCCGGTCGTCGTCGAGAACCTGCTCCAGACCTTGCTGGGCGTGGTAGACCTGATCTTCGTCGGCGCGCTGGGCGCGGCGGCCCTGGCCGGCGTCGGGGCGGCGCTCCAGGTCATCTGGGTCATCCAGTCGGCCTTTACGGCGGTCACGACGGGCACGACCGTCCTGGTCGCGCACGCCATCGGCGCGGAGAACCCCGACGAGGCCAACCGCGCCCTCAAGCAGTCGCTGCTGGTGGGCGTCGTCCTCTCGGCGGGGGTCGGTATCATTGGCAGCCTGTTCGCCGAGCCAATCATGGCCCTGCTCGGTGGCGAGCCGGACGTGATCGCCGCCGGCGCGACCTACTTCCACATCGGTTCGATTACCGCCCTCTTCATGCTTGGCATGTTCATCGCCGGCGCGGCCCTGCGCGGCGCGGGCGACAGCAAGACGCCGATGACGGTGACGCTGTGGACCAACGTCCTCAACGCCGGGCTAGCCTGGGCGCTCATCTTCGGCCACCTGGGTCTGCCCGCGATGGGCGTGGCGGGATCGGCCTGGGCGACGGGTATCGCGCGCGGCGTGGGCCTGGTCGCCATGCTGGTCATCCTGGTGCGCGGTAAGGGCCAACTCCGGCTCAACCTGCGCAGTACATGGGCGCCTGACATGGGCTTGCTGAGACGTACCCTCCGCATCGGCTTGCCCTCGATGGGCGAGATGACGCTGATGAGCGGCGGCATGCTCCTGTACGGGGTGTTCGCCATGCGCCTGGGAACCGACGTCTACGCGGCGCAGCGCATCACGCTCAATGCCATCTCGTTCGCCTTCATGCCGGCCCTCGGCTATGGGATGGCGACGACGACGCTGACGGGGCAGAGCCTGGGCGCGCAGGACCCGCAACGCGCGGAACGCACGACGTGGTACGCGGCGTGGTCCTGTCTGGCTATCATTTGCGTCGTGACCGTGGCGGCCCTCGCCTTCAGCCCGCTGATTGTGCGCCTCTTCACCGACGACGAGCAACTCATCGCCATCTCGGTGGACGCCCTGCGCGTCATCGCCCTGGCCCAGCCCTTCCAGGCCATTGGTCAGGTGCTGGCCGGCAGCCTGCGCGGCGCGGGCGACACGCGCTTCCCGATGTACGCCACCGCCGGCGCCATCTGGTTCGTGCGCCTGCCCCTGGCCTGGCTGTTCGGGCCGTTCTTCCACATGGGCCTGGCCGCCATCTACGTCTCGAACATCATTGACTCGGCGGTGCGGCTCGTGGCGCTCTGGGCGCGCTATCGCCAGGGCAAGTGGCGGTCTCTCAAGGTGTAGGGAGTACGGAGTAAGGGGCGGGGGATAGAGAGTAGGGAGTCGGGACCAGGGATTGAAGTCAATCCCTGGTCCCTCTGTGTTAGAACCGCGCCAGGACGGGGGCCAACTGGGACAGGATGTACATGCCCAGGACGGCGAACAGGGCGAGGATAATCAGGTAGACCGTGATGGTCAGGGTGATGCGCCGCATCAGCCCGACCCGCCGGCCGGTCGGCGCAGCGGCCAGCAGGGGGCGAGCCGGGTCGGCGTAGAAGCTGAGCGTGGGGCGGAGGGGCGTCGGCGGGGCGGGCTTGGGGTGGGCGGTGATGAGCCGGGGGTCGGGATGGCGCAGGTCGGGCGGCTCATCCCCGAAGAGGGGCTGCCAGAAGCGCCGCAGCAGGTCGGCCCAGCCCGTCGCCGCCGCCAGCGCCGTGTCGCCGTCCATCTCCTCCACCGGGTGGGCGATGGCGTTGCGGTGGTCGAGCAGGACGTTCAACTCATCGTGCCACAGGGCGCGGCGGCCTTCGAACAGCCACGTGTGGTGTACGGCCAGGTCCAGCAACTCGCCAATGCGGGTGTGGGGGTCCTGGATGGCTTCGCGCTGGCGGTCGGAGAGGCGGGCCTGGTGGAGCAGCCAGGCCCGCAGCGCCTGGCGCAGAGCCTCGTGCATGGCAAGGACCGACAGCTGCGCCTCGGCGGAATTCTGAGCGCGGGCGTAGCGGGCCAGGGCGGCGCGCACGGCGACGCGCGCCTGGGTCATATCGTGTTCCTCATCCGAGCGGCTCGCGTGGAAGCGGTCGGAGTCGTCGCGGTCAGCATGGGTATGCACGGGCATTGCCTCATTGCCCAGCGGGCGTGAGATAAGGTCCCTCCCCCGGCCCGATTATACTCCCAATCGCCCTATCCTCCCAATCCAATCAAGGTCCGCGTTATTGCACCAGGCCTCGGCCGGCGATGGGCCAGACGGCTTCGACGTAGTCACCCCGCACCCCGTAGGCCGTGTTGTGGAGGTTGACGGCGGCGCAGACGTGGTTCGGAATCACGCGGACCCGGTCGCCAATGCGGGGCTTGATTGCGCAGTCGGCCACGTTGACATAGCCGTGCTCCTCGTTCATGGCGTAGACCCGCGCCTCGGGGAACTCGACGATGTGGCCGTAGGGGGCCGTGCCCTCCAGCGTGAAGGTCTTCGAGCCGCCGTCGAGGATGACGCGGTCCTCGGTGGGCGCGCTGACCACGGTGCACAGCAGGGTGGCCGCGCACTCCTCCAGGTTGAAGTAGCCGCCTCGCACGCCCGTCATGTCCTCGAAGATGTAGGTGCCGATGCGGATTTCGGTGACCCAGGGGTTCTCGTGTTGTTTGAACATGGTGGGGCTGCCGCCGCCGCTCACCACCGGCGGGCGCAGACCCGCCGCCTCCAGGGCACGGCACACGGCGTCGAGATAGCCGACGTTGGCCGCGTTGGTGGGATACATCAGGACGCCGCGCCAGACCAGGCCGGGCAGGTCGTCGGCGATGAGCCGCGCCAGGCGGACGACTTCCTCCGCCTGGGTCACCCCCGCCCGCTCGATGGTGCTCGCCAGTTCGATGAACACCTCGACAGTCGCCCCCTCCGCGCTCAGCACGTCGGACATGGCGCGCGCCGTCACCTCGGCGTCCACCGACACGCTGATGCGCGCCAGCCGCGCCAGCCGCGCCAGGCGTTCGAGCTTGGCGCGCCCCACCAGGTTGTACGGCAGCAGAATATCCCGAATCCCGGCCGCGATCATCACCTCGGCCTCGCCCAGCTTCTGGCAGGCGATGCCGACGGCGCCGGCCTGGAGTTGTTTATGCGCCAGGGCGGGCAGCTTGTGGGTCTTGATGTGCGGCCGCAGCGCGAGGCCGTGGGCATCGCAGTAGGCTTGCAGCCGGGCGATGTTGGCTTCGACGCGGTCCAGGTCGAGCACGAGGGCCGGGGTGTCCAGATCACAGAGTCGCATAGGTGAATTCTCCTCATATCACGGACGTGGATTGGTGAAGGCGTGTGAATTTTTGCCTGTTTTGACCAAGATGGGGCCGGATAGCACAACAATTTCCATCGCTCAACGTTTTTTTGATATAGGGAAGTAGGACTGTTGACAATATAGACATGTGCCACGACTGAGCGAGGGGGTTAACATGTCAGGTTCCGCCGCGCATCGGGGGAGCAGCGTGCGTCTCGTAGCACGCCTCCTCCAGCTTCTGTTTGCCTTGCGAGGGACGAACGTCCGACGCAGCGTCCGACGTCTGGCTGCCTTGACTGCTGT
>CAZFUK010000332.1:0-6092 GCA_964522005.1 uncultured Anaerolineales bacterium
GTACCGCGATACTCGCGAATCTGGTCCGCGCTCAGGTCGCAGACGTAGGCCTTGCCCTTCTTGATGAGCGTGACGGCGTACTCGTACAGCGTCTCGAAGTAGTCGGAGGCGTAGTACTCGCGGTCGTCCCAGTCGTAGCCGAGCCAGCGAATATCGGCCTTGATGTTGTCCACGAACTCCTGCTCCTCTTTGACCGGGTTGGTGTCATCGAAGCGCAGGTTGCACTGGCCGCCAAACTCCTCCGCGATGCCAAAGTCCACCGCGATGGCCTGGGCGTGGCCGATATGCAGATAGCCGTGGGGTTCCGGGGGGAAGCGGGTATGCACGCGGGTGAAGCGGCCGCTCTTGAGGTCATCTATGACGGCGGCGCGGATAAAGTCAGTCGGTTGGGTCACGGGGATGTCAGCCATGATTCGGGACCTCTCCTCAGTCTAGACTCATACGGGCAGATAGGAGCATATTATGAAAATGGTACTGCGGACACGCTGCCGAGTCAAGCCTTCGCGCATTGCGTCATTGCCCTTTTCGCCCCCTCCGACTACAATTTACTCACAGCGCCCGCTTGAGTCTTGTTGAGCCTGTCTATTATGTCGAATATGTTGAGACCAACCTGGGACCCTACCCTCCGCCTGCTGACGCTCCTCCTCATCGGAGGGGTGCTGGCCGGCTGCGTCGGCGCCTCAGTCAATCAGGAGGCGGCCGACCCCACGCCGACCTTCGAGCCGATTTCCCTCGTCGTCACGCCGACGCCCGGCTTCTCGGTCGCGCCGCTCCCGACGGCTGAGGCGGACGGCGTCTTCCAGTGGCCGAGTAACGGCAAGCCCTCGCTCATCTTCGTGTATGACGACGCCGCCATCTGACAACGCTGCCTGGTTCTGGCGCCCGTCGTGAACGGGCTAGACCTGCGCTATGGCGAGCGGCTCAATGTGGTCTGGGTGGCGGAGTCCAGCGAGCAGGGCCGCGCGGCCAAGACGCTGTTCGACCTGCCGGAGCGCGGCGTCGCCCTGCTCGACCGTGACAATCGGCTGGTCTGGCACGCCTCCAACGGTAACCGGCTTAAAGTCGAACAGCAGGTGCTGCGCGTGCTTGAGTAAGGCTGGTCGCCCTCCATCGGCAAAAAACCCTACCAGGGGGTCTACCCCTGGTAGGGTTTTCGTTATGTGATAGAGACTTGGAGCGCTGGTGGCGAGCGGCAGTCCTAGCGCCAGACCAGGGGCCACCCCGGCGGGTTGCCAAAGACAACGGACAGCTGCGGGTTCCCCGACGACAGGCTGTTACGCAAGAACCAGGTATTCCCGCGCACGATGCCCACCCCGTCGCGGCCGTCGCCGTCCCAGTCGCCCACCACCGGCTCGCCCAGCAGCGGGTTGAAGGTGAAGGCGATGTCAGACGCGCCAGACGTGTTGCTGTTGCGCAGATACCAGGTCCCGTTGCGGAATACGCCGGGTGTGTCGAAGTTGTCGCCATTCCAGTCGCCCACCACAAAACGGTCACCGACCTGACCATAAACGAAACTCACCTCAGCGATACCGGTCGTGTTGGTGTTGCGCAGGAGCCAGGTATTACCGCGCACCACGCCCACCGTCTCCGTGCCGTTCCCATCCCAGTCGCCGCAGACCGGGGTATCGCCCGCCTGCCCGAAGGTGATGACGGTGTCAGCCGCGCCGGCTGAGTTGGAGTTACGAATGGTCCAGCGACCATTCACAAATACACCGGGCGTCTTGCTCCCGTTCCCGTCCCAGTCACACATTAGGGGAACGACGGCGCTGGGGCCGAGGGAAGGGCCAAACGCGAAGGAGGCGCTGGTCGTCGGATAGCCCAGGTCGGCTCCCAACGTCCAGCCCGCATTTTGCCAGCGCGCCGGTTTCGCCGCCCGGCTCTGGCTCCCCGTCAGGTCTACCCGCACGAAAGCGCCGCCTGGGCCGAAGGGGCTGGCGAGCGTCTGAATGGTGATGGAATGCGCCCCAGCCGGCAGGGCGAAGGCGCCGTGGCTGTAGGCCCAGACGGCGTCCGCTTCGGCAGGGTCGTTGGTGCGGCCGGTGAAAGTACAGGCCGTGAGCCGGGCAGCGGATGTCTCGCCCAGCAACTGCCCATTGTCATACACCCGGAAGCGGTCGCCCGCGCAGTAGGCGTCGGTAATCTTGAGCAGCGACGGCCCCGTGGTTGTAAACGTCAACGGCCCGGCCGTCGTGCCCACCTCGGCAAAACCGAAACTCGTCCAGCCTGCCCCGACGGTGAGGGCGATGGTCGGACTGAGCGGCCGCCGCTGACTGCCGCCATTGTCACCCCCGTCCGCCGCCGCCGTACTGACCAGCGCCAGCCATACCAGCCCGCACAGCATCAGCAGGCACATCCCGCGCCGCATTCTGTGGTTCATAGGTTCTCACTCCCTTTCACGACGAAGCACACTTCCCTCTATCTAGTATAACGATATATGGACACCTAGAGTTACGGCCAGATTGACAAATTCAGCTGGGTGCTTCATACCGAGTATACCGCAGAAGCCGTCTCCAGGCTGTGAATTACCTCACACCGCGCAGAACTGGGTCGCCGAGACGCCTCAGCCAATGTATTCAGGCCGCTCCGCTTCGGCGGGCAATTCCTGGCTGTACCAGGCATACGCGCCATAGGCCATCTGGACCAGGAGGGGCAGGACGAGGCAGACCATCAACTGCGGTGAGGTCAACCCGGCGCCGAGCGCGCCGACCGCCAGCGCCATGCCCGCGCCGGCCAGCTTGAGGCCGGGGCTGAGGGAGGGATGGGCCGGCTCGTCGGCCTCGCGTCGGGCGGCCGCCTCAATCAGCGCCAGGGTCAGCAGGGCGACGGCGACCGCCCCGGCCATGAGCCAACGCGTGTTGGGCGCCACCGCCTGGACCGCCTGGGCCACCAGGTTTTGGACCGCCGCGCTCAGCGCCGCGACGCTCATCACCAGTGGCAGGTGGAGATAGTTCCAGCTGATGGACCACCAGCGACTCGGCTGCGCGCCGTTCCGCCGTCCAATAAAGTCAAAGTAAATCCACCACAGGCCAAACACCAGGGCCAGGCCAAAGGCGCCTGTCAACACGCTGGTGAGGGTCAGAGCGTCCTGAGCGGCCAGCCCGCTGATCACGCCGACCATCGCTTCGCCCAACACGATGATGACAAACAGCCCAAAGCGTTCGGGAAGCTTGGAGTGGCGGCTGCGCGGCAGGCGGCTCTGGAGATGCAGGGTCGTCATGGGCGTGACCAGGTCGAACGTCAGCCCGACCGCCCATAGGGCAAACCGAAGCGGCGGGCTGACCAGGATGGAGAGCGACCAGAGGACGATAGACACCACGAAGCCCGCGACGTAGCGGTTGCTGACGGGGCGGAACAGCGGGTTGTGCCAGCCGCCGCGCGCCCACAGGATGACGATCAACACCCGCGCGGCGATATAGGACAGCGCGAACTCCTCGGACAGCTTGCCCGTCCCATCGTGGGCGAACACCGCCATCCCCGCCACGGCCAGGATTTGGAGAAAGACAAACAGGCGGTAGCTGATGTCGTGGGTTTCAAAGCGCTCGTTGTAGAAGGTGCCCCCGATCCACGTCCACCAGGCCGCCACAAAGAGCAGGCTATAGGTCGCCAGCCCGTCCCAGCTCACGTGTTGGGCCAGGATGTGCGCCAACTGGGAGACAATGACGACAAAGACCAGGTCAAAGAACAGTTCGAGCCAGGAGACGCGGCGCTCGTCCTCCTCGCCCACCCGCAGCCGTGGCCGCTCCCACCATACGCGTCGCATACTCAGTTTACCCCCTGCTGGCATAGGCTTGAGACTCCCGCATAGCGCCATTGTAAACAGGCGTCCGCGCTTGTCAATAGCCACCTTTCCAGGCTCAACTCATCCATTTGGCGGATAGAAATTCGGCCAGGGGGTCTTGACATTTCCCCAAATCTAGGCTATAGTGTGTCCTAACATGAAACAAGCGATGATCAGGAAGAGTAGCCCTTAAAACGAAGCTCCAGAGAGCCGACGGCTGGTGTGAAGTCGGCGCTGACGCTGAGGGTGAATGGACCTGGGAGCTGCGGGCCGAACGCGCACACGCGCCGGTAGTCCCCGCCGGAGACGCCACCGTTATCAGGGCCGAGGGTATCGGGCGCTGACGCCCCGTACCTGCGAGAGTGAGGCTGGCTTGGGCATGCGTCCCGTCCATCACGGACGGGCTTTTTTGTCCCAGTCAGGCTAACAGGGGTGGCACCACGGGTAGCGCATGTAGCTCTCGTCCCTAGCGGGACGGGGGCTATTTTTGTTTAAGGAGGACCTATGTTGAACACCGTTGTGATGGACCCGCCGAGCACCGCCCACCGACCGCGTCCGCTCAAGTTCAAGCCCTCGCTGGAGGAGGCCCACGCCCTGGCCGACCAGGGCAACGTCCTGCCCGTCTACTGCGAACTGCCGGCCGACCTGGAGACGCCGGTCTCCGTCTACCTCAAGCTGCGTGGGCTAGGCGGGCCGTCCTTCCTCCTGGAGTCAGTGGAAGGCGGCGAGCAGATCGCCCGCTACTCGTTCCTGGGCATCGCGCCCGCCCATCAGTTGGTCGCCGACCGCCACGGGGTGCGGCTGACCAACGGCCACGCCGAGACCCTTGAGACAGGCAGCGACCCGCTGGCCGCCGTCAAGGAGGTCATGGGCCGCACACGGGTGATTCGCGTGCCCGACCTGCCGCGCTTCATGGGCGGCGCGGTCGGCTACATGAGCTATGACCTGGTGCGCTTCTTTGAGCGCCTGCCCGCCACCGCTCAGGACGACCGCGACCTGCCGCTGTGCCACTTCCTGTTCACCGATACCCTGGTCGCCTTCGACCACGTCAAGCACCGCTTGCTGGTCATCGCCAACGCCTACCTGGACGGCGCGGTGGGCAGCGACGGGCGGGTGACGCAGGACGGTCTCCGCCGCGCCTACGAGGACGCGACCCAGCGCATCGAGGCCATTGTGGACCGCCTGCGCAAGCCCAAGCCCCAATCCGTGGTCGAGGGCACGGGCACCAGCTACCCCCTGACCTCCAACACGGAGCGCGAGCGCTACGAGGCGATGGTCGAGGCGGCCAAGGAGTACATCGCGGCGGGCGACATCTTCCAGGTCGTCCTGTCGCAGCGTTTCGAGCGCGAGACCGACGCCGAGCCGTTCGCCATCTACCGCGCCCTGCGCATGCTCAACCCCTCGCCCTACATGGTCTTCCTCGACCTGGGCGACACCACGGTGATCGCCTCGTCGCCCGAGATGATGACCCGCACCGAGGACGGCGTAGCCGAGGTGCGGCCCATCGCCGGCACGCGGCGGCGCGGCGCGAGCGAGGCCGAGGACGCCCGGCTGGCCGAGGAACTGCTGGCCGACCCCAAGGAGCGCGCCGAGCACGTCATGCTGGTGGACCTGGGCCGCAACGACCTGGGCCGCGTCTGCCGCTACGGCAGCGTCCACGTGCCCGACCTGATGTTTGTCGAACGCTTCTCCCATGTCATGCACATCACCAGCCGCGTCTACGGCCAACTGGCCGAGGGCAAGGACGCCTTTGACCTGCTGCGGGCCACCTTCCCCGCCGGGACGCTATCGGGTGCGCCGAAAGTGCGGGCCATGGAGATCATCGAGGAGTTGGAGGGCGTGCGGCGCGGCCCCTACGGCGGGGCCATCGGCTACTTTGGGTACACCGGTACGCTCGACTCGTGTATCACCATCCGCACCATCGTCATGCGCGGCCGGCAGGCGTACATCCAGGCCGGCGCGGGCATCGTCGCCGACTCGGTCCCCAGCACCGAGTACGAGGAGTGCGTCAACAAGGCCAAGGCCCTCGCCGTCGCCATTAGCACGGCCGAAGAAGGGTTCTAAAGGGAGGTTCCCATGATCGTCGTGATTGACAATTACGACTCATTCACGTACAACTTGGTGCAGTATTTGGGCGAACTGGGCGCGGACCTGCGCGTGTTCCGCAACGACCAGGTAACGGTGGACGAGGTAGCCGCGCTGGCCCCCCAGGGCATCGTCATCTCGCCCGGACCGGGCACCCCCAACGACGGCGGCGTGTCCAACGCGGTCATCGAGCGCTTCCACGCCACGACGCCCATCCTGGGCGTCTGCC
>CAZFUK010000333.1:0-6088 GCA_964522005.1 uncultured Anaerolineales bacterium
GGGGGCGTATACGACGCGGGCGGCGTGGACGGGGAGGGACGGCGTACTCTACACGACGGACGGGCAGGTCGGTGGGTTGGCGCCCTTCTCCAGTGACGGCCCCACGCGGGATGGCCGCCCCAAGCCCGAACTGGCGGCCCCCGGCCAGGCCGTCTTCTCGACCCTGTCGGCCTGGGCCTCGGTAAACCCCGGCCACCTCGCGCCCGATGGGCTGCACTCGGTGCGGCAGGGAACGAGCATGGCCGCGCCGCATGTGGCGGGGGCGGTCGCCCTGTTGTTGCAGGTCAACCCGACGCTCACTTCGCGCGAGTTGCGCGATGCCCTGACACTGAACACACGGCGCGATGCGCGCACCGGCCCGCGTCCTGACCTGCGCTGGGGAGCAGGCAAGCTTGACGTCGCCCGGGCCGTCGCCGCCCTGCGCTCGCCCCCCGCCTTCCGCCTCTTCCTGCCGCTCCTGGAGACACGCAACTAACGTAGAAGACCTGAGAGGTTTCAGAAACCTGTCAGGTCTTGACTTGTCTACAGATATTGCAGACAGGCTTTATACATCACATCAGTAGGCGGCTCGACACCGGTCCATAGGGTGAACGCCTGGGCCCCCTGGTGGACGAGCATGCCCAGCCCGTCCACGGCCCGCGCGCCCGCCGCCTTGGCGCTTTTCAGGAAGCGTGTCGCCAGCGGGTTGTAGACCAGGTCGTAGACCGTGGCGTAGGCGGGGATGGGGAGGCCGGCCGGCCAGGGGGTGCCCTCGGTGCGTGGGGCCATGCCGAGCGAGGTGGTATTGACAATCAACTGGGGATAGCGGTCGAGTTCCTGGGCCAGGCTGTCCAGGGGGTAGGCCTCCAACTGACCGTCGGGGAAGACCTGGTTCAGTCCATCCACGATTTCCTCGGCGCGGCCTACGCTGCGGTTGTAGACCGCCACCGACGCATGGACCGAGGCCAGGGCGTAGACGATGGAGCGCGCCGCGCCGCCCGCGCCCAGAATCACCGCCCGCTGGCCCGTGGGGTCGTGGCCCACATCGCGCAGCGCGTTCAGGAAGCCGGTCCAGTCGGTGTTGTCGCCAGAGATGCGCCCGTTGAAGCGCAGCGTGTTGACTGCGCCGATGGCCCGCGCGGCCGGTGTCATCTCGTCCACCAGGTCCATGACCGCCTGCTTGTGGGGAATGGTCACGTTGACCCCGGCCAGCCCCAGCGCCGCCGCGCCTGCCACGGCCGCTACCAGCTTGTCGGGCGGGACGGCCAACGGAATGTAGGCCCAGTCCAGTCCCAGCGCCTGGAAGGCCGCGTTGTGCATGGCGGGCGAGAGGGAGTGGGCGACGGGCCAGCCCATGACGCCGACAACGCGGGTGCGGCTGGTAATGGTGAGGGAACGGGGGGGATCAAGCGGCAGGCCGATAGTCATAGGTCAAGACTCTTCCCTGGGTGGCGGATGCCTGGATAGTTATTCCTGGATTTCAACGTCTGCGCCGAGGGCACGCAGCGTGGCGACAAAGTTGGGAAACGAGTCGTGGATGCACTCGGTATCGAGTACCGTCGTCTCGCCATCGGCGGCCAGCCCCGCGATGGCCAGGGCCATCGCCAGGCGGTGGTCGCCGTGGCTGTCCACAACCGCGCCGCGCAGACGAGAGGGTCCCTGGACCTGGAAGCCGTCGGGCCGCTCCTCGACCGCCGCGCCGAGCTTGCGCAACTCGGCCACCGTCGTGGCGATGCGGTCCGTCTCCTTGACACGCAACTCGCCCGCGTCGCGCACCGTCGTGACGCCCTGAGCCTGGGTCGCGGCGACGGCCAGCACGGGTAACTCATCAATCAGGCGGGGAATCAGGGTCCCGCCAATCTCCGTGGCGCGCAGCGCGGTGCCCAGCGCCGCCACCGTCGCCACCGGCTCGCCCGCCGCCTGCCCCTCGTCCAACTCCAGCCCCAGCCCCATCGCCCGCAGCGCGTCCAGCAGTCCGGTGCGCGTCTCGTTGACGCCGATGTGCTCTAGCTCGACTTGCGAGCCGGGCAGGATGGCCGCCGCGACCAGCGGGAACGCCGCCGAGGAGATATCGCCCGGCACGACCACCTCCAGGGCTGCCAGGGGCCGGCTCAGGGGCATCACACGCACGGCCAGCCCGTCGCGGTGTATCTCCGCGCCCATCGCCGCCAGCAGGCGCTCGGTGTGGTCGCGCGTGGGGGCCGGCTCGTGGACGGTGGTGGGGCCGTCGGCGAACAGCCCGGCCAGCAGCACCGCCGACTTGACCTGGGCGCTGGCGACGGGCAGCGTGTAGTCCAGCCCCCGTAGCCCCCCACCCCGAATCAGCATCGGCAGCAGGCTGTCACCCGCACGCGCCAGGACCGTCGCGCCCATCTGGCGCAGCGGTTCCACAATGCGGCGCATGGGCCGCCGCCGCAGTTGGTCCGCGCCCGTCACGCACGACGTGAACGGCTGGCCCGCCAGCAGCCCGGCCAGCAGACGGGTCGTCGTTCCCGACGTGCCGCAGTTGAGGACGTCGGACGGCTCACGCCAGCCGCCCTGGCCGTGGACGGTGAGCCGTGTCGGGCTGTGGACCTCGACCTCGGCGCCCAGCGCCCGCACGACCTCGACACTGGTCCAGCAGTCGGTGGCCGGCAGGAAGTTGTGAATGTGGACTGGCCCGTCGGTGAGCGAGCCGAGCAGAACGGCGCGGTGGGAGACCGATTTGTCGCCGTCCACGGCGACGCGGCCGGCCAGGGAACCGCTGGGGCGCACCCGCAAGCGTTGCATGGTTGCTCCTCTTTCCTAAGAAAACTCTAAGCACCGCAGCCCGCTCTGTCAAACGGCACGCTGGAGTCGCTGGACCGTCTCAGTAGATCAGGATGCCGACGATGGCGGCCAGGCCGAGGATGGCGATGACGGGGACGCGGTTGGTCAGAGCCAGCGCGAGGGCCGCTCCCGCGATGAGCAGGCTGCGCGGGTCCACCCCGCTACTGCGGAGGATGTCGAGCAGCGTCACCAGCGAGATGCCGATCACGGCCAGCCCCAGGCCGCGCACAAAGCCGCGCACGGCGGGGTGGCGCTCGATGCGGTTGTAGACCCACAGGATGCCGAGCACGACAAAGGGCGGCAGGGTGATGGCGAGGGTGGCGAGCAGACCGCCGGGCAGGCTGCGCACGAGGTAGCCGAAGCTGATGACCCACAGGCCGGTCGGGCCCGGCGTGACCTGGCCGATGGCGAGGGCCTCCGCGAACTGGCGCTCGCTGGCCCAGCCGGGCGGCACCATGTCGGCGTAGAGGATGGGGAGGTTGCCCGTCCCGCCCGTGGACAGGAACGAGGCTTTGAGCAGCAGCAGGAGGAAGGTGAAGAGGTCCATGCGGCGGTGACCGTCTCAGAGGGTGGTGGAACGGCGGTGGAGCAGCCACTGGAACACGCCGTAGACGACGCCCATGCCAATGAGGATGCCGAACACGGGCAGGGCGTGGAGGGCCATCAGGCCGATACTGAGCAGGACAACGACGAGAGTGGCGCCCAGGCCGGCCCGGCCGTCGCGGCGGCTCTCGCGCCAGAGCGGGTCGAACATGCGCCAGACCATGATCAGCCCCATGCCGACCGTGGCCGGTACGATGCCCTGGAGCGCGTGCTGCACCAGGCTCGAATTGCGGATGTAGGCATACATGGCGGTGATGAGCATGGTGATGGTGACACTGGGGAAGAGCAGCCCGAACAGAGAGACGAGGACGCCGCCCAGCCCAGCCAGCCGCCAGCCGATGAGCGTCGTCAGGGCCAGCAGGTTGATGCCGGGCGTCAACTGGCACATGGCCCAGAAGCGCGTGAACTCCTCGTCGCTGATCCAGCCATAGCGCTCGACGGCGGCCTGCCAGATGAGGTAGCGCGTCGCGCTGCCGCCGCCGAAGGACTGCAAGCCCAGGCTGAACCAGACGCGGAACAGGGCGGGCAGCGAGCGAGAAGTTGTCATAACCTCCCTCCGCGCGCCTTCATCGCCCCCCACTCCAGGCGCCGCTGGCGCGCCTCCTCCAGGCGCGGGCGCAGCTCCGTGCTCTCGGCGGCGTCGCCCGCTTCCAGGGCGGTGATGAGCTGGCCCAGGCGGCGGTGGAAGCGGACGGCCAGGGCGGCGACATAGCGGCGGTTGGTCGCCAGGATATCGAGCATCATGGCGAGGTCGCTGGCCGCCAGGCGGCTGGTGTCGCGGAAGCCGCTGGCCGCGAGCGCCCACACCAGGTCATCCTCGCTGGCGATCTCGTCGGCCACGCCGACCAGGGCGACGGCCAGCAGGTAGGGCAGGTGGCTGATGGCGGCCACCAGGCGGTCGTGGCGGTCGGGTTCGAGCATGACCGGCCGCCCGCCGACGAGTTCGACCAGCGCCTTCACGCCGGCCGTGGCCTCGGGGGCGGTGCGCTCTAGGGGGGTGAGGGGCCACGTCGCGCCCTCGTAGAGCGTCGCTTCGGCCGCGTCCAGCCCGGCCACCTCCTTGCCGCACATGGGGTGGCCGCCGACGGGCTGGATGTGCCACGGTATCTGGGCCATGACGCGCATGATGGCCGACTTGGTGCTGCCCATGTCGGTCAGGACGGAGCCGGGCCGCATGTGGCGCGCGACTTCGGGAATCTGCTGGATGAGCGTCCGCACCGGCGTCGCCAGCACCACCAGGTCGGCCTCGGCCACGCCCTCGGCCAGACTTGTCGTCGCCGCGTGGGTCGCGCCCAGGCTGACCGCTTGCTCGGCCACTTCCGCCCGCCGCGCCACGCCCACGACCCGCACGCCGGGGCAGCGCTCGCGCAGCGCCAGCCCCAGCGAGCCGCCCATGAGGCCCAGGCCCACAATCGAGACAGTCTTAAAGGGAAGCTCCATGGTCTAGATGGTCCGTCCCACCGCCGGCGCGAGGACGCGCAGGTCTTGCATCAACTGGGCGAAGGTGTCCGGCTTGATCTGCTGGTTCGAGTCGGACAGGGCGTCGCTCGGGTTCGGGTGGACCTCGATGATCAGCCCGTCCGCGCCCGACGCCACCGCCGCCTTGCTCATGGGCGCGACCAGGTCCCACTTGCCCGTCGCCTGGCTCGGGTCCACCACGACCGGCAGGTGGCTCAACTGCTTGAGCAGCGGCACCGCGTTCAGGTCCAGGGTGAAGCGGGTGTACTTCTCGAAGGTGCGGATGCCGCGCTCGCAGAGCATGACGCGGCTATTGCCTTCGGCCAGGATGTACTCGGCGGCCATGAGCAGTTCCTCAATGGTATTACTCATGCCCCGTTTCAGCAAGACCGGACGGCCCGTCTGCCCGGCCGCGGTCAGCAGGGCGAAGTTCTGCATGTTGCGCGTGCCGATCTGGAGGATGTCCGCGTACTCCCTCACCAGCGGCATGTCGCGGGTGGACAGCACCTCGGTGACGACGGGCAGTCCGGTGGCCTGGCTGGCCTCTTTGAGCAGCTTGAGGCCGTACTCACCCAGGCCCTGAAAAGCGTAGGGCGAGGTGCGCGGCTTGAAGGCGCCGCCGCGCAGCACCGTCGCGCCGGCCTCTTTGACGGCGTGGGCGACCTCGACGATCTGGTCGCGGCTCTCGACGGAGCACGGCCCCGCCATGACAATGACTTGCTCGCCGCCGATGGCGTGCCCATTGAGTTGGATGACTGTGTCGTGGGGGTGGAACTCGCGGCTGGCGAGTTTGAACGGGCGCAGGACGCGCTCGACGCGCTCGACGCCCGGCATCCGCTCGAACGGCCCAGGCCGCTTCTCTCGGTCGTCGCCGATGACGCCGATGACGGTCCGCTCGACGCCGAAGATGGGGTGGGTCTTATAGCCCTCCTCCTCGACCTTGTGCATGACCGCGTCAATCTCTTCCCGCGACGCGCCCATCTTCATGATGATAATCATAACCCTCTCCTTTACGCCATGACTGGGTCTGACAAGGTAAGACGACGGTCCACCGCCTCAGCGATCCGGCTCACGCGCTGCATCAACTGGGCGAACTGCGGCGGGGTCAGCGACTGCGCGCCGTCGGACAGGGCGCGCTCCGGGTGGTCGTGGACCTCGATGATCAGCCCGTCGGCGCCGGCCGCGATGGCCGCCCGCGACGCTGCGTCCACCAGCTCGCGCTTGCCCGTGGCATGGCTGG
>CAZFUK010000334.1:0-6082 GCA_964522005.1 uncultured Anaerolineales bacterium
CCGCCATCGGGGCCGGGCTGCCGGTGACCGAGTCCATGGGCAGCATGATTGTGGATATTGGCGGCGGCACCACCGAGGTCGCCGTCATCGCCCTGGGCGGTATCGTCGTCAGCAACTCCATCCGCATCGCCGGTGACGAGATGGACGAGGCGATCATCGCCTACGCGCGCCAGAAGTACAACCTGTTCATTGGCGAGCGCATGGCCGAGTGGGTCAAGATGGCGATTGGCTCAGCCTACCCGCTCGACAAAGAAGAGACGCGCGTCATCCGAGGCCGCAACCTGATTACCGGCCTGCCACAGCAGGTGGAAGTCAGCTCGGTTGAAATCCGCGAGGCGCTGAGCGGCCCGGTCAACGCCATTGTGGATGTGGTGCGCGACACGCTGGACGACACGCCCCCCGAACCCATCGCCGACCTGCTGGAGCACGGCATTGCCCTGGCCGGTGGCGGCGCGCTGCTTAAAGGGCTGGCGCAGCGGCTCTCGGATGAGACCAAGATGCGGGTCTACGTGGCCGAGGACCCGCTCGCCTGCGTCGCCAAGGGCGCCGGCCGCGTCCTCGAAGACCTGGATGCCCTCCAGAAGGTGCTGGCGACCACCCAGCGCAGCAGCATCACGCGCTGAGGTCCCTGGGCTTCGGGCTACTGACTACCGACGACTGGCTACCGACGACTGGGCACTGACCACCGACCACCGACCACTGTTCATGATTCGTCTTCTCGAACGCTCGTGGCTGTTCCTCGCGCTCCTGGGCCTCGTCCTGGCCGGCTACGGCCTGCAACAGGCGGGCCGACTGGAGCCGCTCCAGCGCGCCCTGACGGACGTGTTCGGCGCGGTGTCCGAACCGCTGACCACGGCCGCCACCCGCGTCAACAGCGTGGTCGAAGGCGTGCGCCGCTTCGACGCCCTCCAGGCCGAGAACGCCGAACTGCGCCAGGAAGTGGCGCGGCTATCGGTGGACAACGTGCGGCTGAGCGAGGCGGCGGCGGAGAACGAGCGGCTGCGGGCGGCGCTGGGCTACAAGCAGGCCAACCCCTCGCTCCAGATTCTGGGCGCGGATGTGATTCAGCGCGGCGGAGGGGGCTTCGCGGCGGGGCGGGTGGTCAGCCGTGACCCGAGCAGCTACCTCGCCGTCCTGACCATCAACCTGGGCAAGCGTGACGGCATGCGCGACGGCATGCCGGTCGTGACGCCGGAAGGGCTGGTCGGTCGGCTCAAAGGCGTGGGTGACCGCACCGCCCAGGTTCTTCTGCTCACCGACTCCTCTAGCTCGGTCAACGCCCTCATCACCCGCACCCGGGTCACCGGCGTGGTCCAGGGCACGAGCGACGGCAAGCTGCTGCTGCGCTACGTCGAGCAGGGCGCGGACCTCAAGCCGGGCGACCTCGTCTACACGTCCGGCCTGGGCGGGGCGTTCCCGCCCTTGCAGCTCATCGGCCAGGTCACCAGCGTCCGCCAGAAGGACATCGAACTGTTCCAGGAGGCCGACGTGCGCCCCATTGTGGACTTCAGCCGCTTAGAGCAAATCCTGGTCATCACCCAGTTTGAGCCGGTCAAGGGTGACGGCTAAACCCGACGCATGAACCCACCGCGCCGTCCGCGCAGCCTGTTCGCCACGTCGGCCAACATCTACCTGATGCTCGCGCTGACGCTGCTGTGCGCGGCGCTGCATATCACCTGGCTGCCCCTGCTGACCGCGCCGCCCGACCTCATGCTGATCCTCATCGTGGCCTGGAGCCTGCTGCGCGGCCCGGAAGAAGGTCTGCTGTGGGCCTTCGCGGGCGGCGCCCTGCTCGACCTGTTGTCGGGCGGGCCGTTCGGCGCGTTTACCCTAGCCCTGCTCCTGGCCGCCGCGCTGGCCGGCGCCGTCCACCGCGCCGCCTTCAGCGCGACCCTGTTGCAGGTGGCCGTCATGGCCCTGGCGACCTTTATCTACCACATCGCCTATGCCCTGGTCCTGGCGACGGCGGTGCGGCCGTCCTGGACCTTTGTGTCGAGCCTCATCGGCCCGGCGCTGGCCTGGAACGTGGTCCTGCTGTTCCTGGGCTACCGCCCCCTGGTCTGGCTCAGTCGGCGGACAGGCGGTGAGGTCGTGCGGATGCGATAGCGAAACCATGTTTGATTTTATTCCTGAGAACCCGAAAACCCAGCACTGGGGCCAGCGGCCGCCCCCGCCGCCCCCGCCGCCGCCCTCGCCCCGCCGCCGCTTCCTGGTCCTCCAGCTTGGCATCGTCCTCGTCTTCGCCGTCCTCCTCGCCCAACTCTGGAAGCTCCAAATCCGCGACTCGGCCGTCTACCGCCAGCAGGCCGACGTCAACCGCCTGCGCCCGCGCACCGTGGACGCCGTGCGCGGCATCTTCTACGACCGTAACGGCCGCCTCCTCGCCCGCAACCAGCCCAGCTTCTCGGCCTTCATCACCTACGCCGACCTGCCGGAAGACGAGGACCAGCAGGCGCAAGTGCTCGAACGGCTTGCGAAGCTGCTGAGCATTCCGGCTAGCGGCGAGCCGGGCGGTGAGCAGCCGCCCGACGCCGCCTGGATCAAGGCGACGCACGCCGATGTCTGCAACATCGCCTCGAAGTACATCCCCCCTGGCCCGACGACGCCCCACGGCGTCAAAGAGTACATCGCCGAAGCCTGCCGCGCCTCGTACACGCCCATTCGGGTCAAGTCGGGCGTGGCGCGTGAGACGGCGTTTATGATCGAGCAGGACCGCATCAACCTGCCGGGCGTGACGGTGGACGTGACGCCCGTCCGCCAGTACCTGGCCGGCGCCGACGTCGCCCACATCCTGGGCTTCATGGGCAACATCCCCGCCGAGCAGCGCGACCAGTATGTCACCCGTGACAGCGACTACGAGCTAACCGACAAGATTGGCCTGGCGGGCGCCGAGTACGCCTTTGAGCGCGCCCTGCGCGGCAAGAAGGGCCGCAAAATCATCGAGGTGGACGCGGCAGGCCGCGAGGTCAAGACCGTCGGTACGCCCACCCAGCCGACGCCCGGCCACAACATCGTCCTGACGCTGGACCTGGACCTCCAGCGGACGGTGGAAAGCATCCTCAAGCAGGGGCTGGCGCGGGTCAAGGCGACGCGTGGCGTGGCCCTGGTTATGAACCCGCAGACGGGCGAACTCCTGGCGATGGTCTCGGTGCCCAGCTACGACAACAACCTGTTCGCCGACGGCATCAACGCCGACAACGTGGACAAGTACGTCGAACTGAGCCAGAACCCCGAGCGGCCGCTGATGAACCGCGCCATCGAGGCCATCTACCCGACCGGCTCGGTGTTCAAGATCGTGCCCGCCTCCGCCGCGCTCCAGGAGGGCGTGATTGACCAGAACACCAAGATCAACTGCCAGGGTATTCTCTATCTGCCCAACAAGTACTTCCCCGACGACAAGAGCAAGGCGACGCCCTTCTACTGCTGGAAGAAGGAAGGCCACGGCCTCATCACGGTCTACGAGGGCCTGTCGCAGTCGTCCGACACCTTCTTCTACATTGTGGCCGGCGGCTACGAGCCGACCAAGTTCGTCGGCCTCGGCCTGGACCGCTTCACCCGCTACGCCCGCGCCTTTGGCTTCGGCCAGCCGACTGGCATCGGCCTGCCGGGCGAGGCCAAGGGGTTGATGGCGCAGGACGGCGACGCCTGGGACCGCTGGAAGCGCTTGAACTACGCCGACTCGTGGTATGTGGGCGACACCTACAACATGGCGATTGGGCAGGGCTTCTTCAACGCCACGCCGCTCCAGATGCTCAACGCCACGGCGGCCATCGCCAACGGCGGCACGCTCTTTAAACCCCAGATTCTCTACCAGGAAGCCACCGCCGACGGCCAGATCGTGCGCGGCTTCGAGCCGCAGGTCATCCGCCAGTTACCCGTCAGCGCGGCCAATATCGCCATCGTGCGCGAGGCCCTGCGTCGCACCGCCATTCCGCCCCTGGGTACAGCGTCGGGCGCGGGGCTGCCCACCCAGATCACCCTGGGCGCCAAGACGGGCACGGCCGAGTTCTGCCTGTGGGACGATGTCAAAAAGGAGTGCCGTCTGGACAAGGACGGTCACCTGCCGACCCACGCCTGGTTCACCGCCTTCGCGCCCTTCGACAACCCCCAGGTGACGCTGCTCGTCATGGTGGACGGCTCCTCGATCCAGGGGCCGCCGACGGTCATCCAGGGGTCCGAGGTCGCCGCGCCCATCGCGGCCGACATCCTGCGGGCCATCTTCCGCCTGCCGCCGCCCGACAAGCCGGTCCAGCCCAAGGCCGGCGGCGATTAACGCCCGTGTGTAACATTCGGTCAGGCCGCCGCACAAGGGTACCCGTTGAGGGTCCAGAAAGGCATGCCATGTGCGATTCTGCTCACCGCCACCCGATTCTGTGCATCATCCCGCCCGACATCCTGGAGAACATCGCCCGCAACGGCACGCCCGAACAGCGCGCCGAGGCCATGAACACCCTGGCGGTGGATACTACGGTCCGCGCCATGCGCCTGGCCCAACGCCGGCGCGCGCCACGGGGCGGCGAGAGTCGGCGGCTGACGCTGGCGGAGGCGACCAAGACCCGCCTGATCTACGACGCCCACCACGAGAGCAACCTGCCGGGCGCACTCGTGCGCGGCGAGGGGCAGCCAGCGGTGGGCGACCAGGCGGCCAACGAAGCCTACGACGGCCTGGGCCACGTCTGGGACTTCTACCACGAGATTTTCGAGCGCAACTCCATTGACGACGCGGGCCTGACCCTTAAAGGCGTCGTCCACTTCAACCAGGGCTACGACAACGCCGTCTGGGACTCACAGTACATGGTCTTTGGCGACGGGCGCATCTTTGGCCGCTTCACCGCGTCGCTGGACGTCATCGGCCACGAGTTGACCCACGGCGTGACCGAGCACGAGGCCGGCCTGGCCTACCTCATGCAGCCCGGCGCCCTCAACGAGTCCATGTCCGACGTGTTCGGCATCATGATCAAGCAGCGCGTCCTCAATCAGAAGGCCGCCGACTCCAACTGGATCATCGGCGAGGAACTCTTCCAGGGGACGCACCTCCACGGCGTGGGGCTGCGCTCCATGAAAGCCCCTGGCACGGCTTTTGATGACCCGGTGCTCGGCAAGGACCCCCAGCCGGCCCACATGAGCAAGTATGTCCGCACGCTCAAGGACAACGGTGGGGTCCACGTCAACTCTGGCATCCCCAACCACGCCTTCTACCTCGTCGCCATCGCCCTCGGCGGCTACGCCTGGGAGAAGGCCGGGCGTATCTGGTACGAGACGCTACGCGACTCGCAACTGCGCTCGACCGCCGGCTTTACCCGCTTCGCGCGGCGAACCATCGTCCAGGCGGGTACGTTGTACGGGGCGAAAAGCGTCGAATTGAAGGCGGTCCAGGATGCGTGGCAGCAGGTCGGCGTGAGAGTGTAGCGCGGGGCCGCTGGCCGTGTCCCCCCCTGCCTCCCTCGTCTACGGGGGAGCGGAGGGGGGATTGCCCTGGTGGTGTGTCTGAGGGGGGCATGACTCTAGGAGGTTCGTCATGCGGATTGTTCTTTCCACTGAGAGTACCGGGCTGGCCTATTTCCCGGGGCTGGCGCAAGACGTGACCATTGACAGCAAGCAGTTGCCCGAGGACGCGGCGGATACGCTCCAGCGCCTGGTGGAAGAGGCCAACTTCTTCGAGCAGCCTGATGAGGTGTACAGCTCGACGCGCGCCTACGACATCCGGCAGTACAGCCTGACCATCCAGGACGGCCGCCGCCGCCACACGGTGACGCTGACCGACCAGGTCGAGGACCCGGCGCTGCGTGCCTTGCTGGTGGAGGTCCAGGAAGTGGCTCAGGAGAAGCGGCAGGCCCCGCCGAAAGGGCGGAGCACGCCCAAAAACGGCAAGGCCAAGCCCTAAGCCTTGTTACACCCGATTGTCACCCTGAGCGTAGCGACCTATGCCCTGCCTGCCCTCCGTATACCCCGATTTCGGGCCACAGGTCGCTGTGCTGCTCAATACGTTTGAATGTCACCCTGAGCGTAGCGAAGGGTCTCGCTCTATGGAGTGAACCCTTGTGACCAGACCACGGTCAAAGAAGCAACCGAGCAGCCTAGC
>CAZFUK010000335.1:0-6071 GCA_964522005.1 uncultured Anaerolineales bacterium
GCCATCATGATTGAGGGCCAGAACGGCCTGACGTGGCCGCGCTGGCAGCGCCTCGCCCGCCATGTCGAAGACCTGGGCTTCGCCGGCCTGTACCGCTCGGACCACTTTACCAACGCCAACCCGCCCGACCTGGACTCGCTCGAAATGTGGACCTCGTTCACCTGGCTGGCGAGCCACACCCAGCGCCTCGAATTCGGGCCGTTGGTGACGCCCACCTCGTTCCGCCATCCCGTCTTCACGGCGCGGATGGCGAAGGATGTGGACGACCTGTCGGGCGGCCGCTTCCAGTTGGGCGTGGGCGCGGGCTGGCAGGTACGTGAGCACCAGGCCTTTGGCTTCGACCTGCTGGACGTCAAGGGCCGCATGGACCGCTTCGCGGAGTCGCTCGAAGTGGTCACGCGCCTGTTGCGCAGCGACCAGCCCGTCTCCTACCAGGGCCACACCTATCGGCTCCACGAGGCGGTCCTGCTGCCGCGCCCGCAACGCCCCGGCGGCCCGCCCATCGTCATCGGCGGCAATGGGCGAAAGCGAACACTGCCCCTGGCCGCCCGCTACGCGGACGAGTGGAACGCCGTGTTCGCGCCCGCCCAGCAGGTGAGGGAACTCAACGCCCACCTGGACGAGTTGGCGCGGGGGGCGGGGCGCGAGCCAGGCGCCATCCGCCGGTCGCTCATGACGGGTACCGTCTTCGGGCGCGACGACGCCGAGGTCCAGCGCCGGCTTGGCTCGCGCTCGGCGGACGAGTTGCGGGGGCGGGGTATCGTGGTGGGCACGCCAGGGGAGTTTGTGGCTCAGTTGGGCCGTATCGCGGAGAGCGGGGTGTACCGGACCATGCTCCAGTGGCTGGACCTGGACGATCTGGCCGGGCTGGAGGTCCTGGCGCGGGACGTCCTGCCCCAGGTGAAGTAGGGGGGTAGACCTGACAGGTTCTAGAAACCTGTCAGGTCTCGATGGCGCGTGCTGGTCCTATTGAGCCGCCGGTTCGGCCGGTAGGGGGCTGTCCGAGGTGGGGGAGCGGTTGGGGAAGAGCGCCCGCAGGTAGACCGAGGCTTCGAGCAAGAAGAGTGCGCTCGCCGCCACAAGCGCGGCCGGCAGCCCGCGCCCGTTGCCGAGCGCCCCCACACCCGGCCCGCCGGCCGTCTGTCCGAAGGCGTTGGTCAGGCCATTCATGGACAAGACGGTGGCGCGCACCGGGGGCGGAATGGTCTGAACGAGCCACGCGCGGTGGATCGGGCCGCCGACGGCCATCAGCGTGCCGCGCACGAGTAGGGCGACCACGGCCAGCCAGAACTGCCCGGCCAGGGCAAACGTCAGGACGGCCAGGCTGGCGAGGGTTTTGGTGACCACGAGCCAGCGCGCCGCGCGGTGGGATTGCTGCGTAATCGCGTCCAGGCGCGACTGCAACAAGCGCGTCACGCCCAACCCGACGAGGCTGGCAGCGAAGTTCAGAATGCCGAACCAGACGACGGGCTGGAAGTGGCCCAGGCTGGGGAAGCTAAAGTTTGTGAGCAGGTGGGCTTCCCACAGTCGGTCGAACCCCTCACTGGCAGCCCCCCACAGGGCGCTGCCCACGAGCAGGGCGACCAGCAGCGAGTGGCCTCGCACCACGCGCGACCCTGCCCGCAGGGTGTGCGCCATGTCCGCCAGTGGCCCCCGAGCCTGGCGAGGGGCGGGTACGAATCCTGTCTCGGGCATCCACAGGACCAGGAAGACACCGAGCAGGAGATACACGCCACCGCCGAACAGGACGGGCCAGTTCAGGCGCCAGGTCGCCAACAGGGTGCCGACGCCGATGGCGAGCAGGCCGACCAGCCGTTCCACCTGTCCGCTACGAACATAGACGGCCCCGACGTTGGCCTCACCTACCTCGTCCGCCAGCCAGGCGTCGAGGGCGCCGCTGAGGAAGGTCTCACCGACCCCCCTCACCACCTCGGCGGCGAGGATGGCGGCGAACAGAGGGATCGAGCCTTCGAGCAGCCATGCCGCGCCGAGGATGAACATGCCGATGGTGACGGACAGGCGGCGGCTGTAGGTGTCGGCGACGACGCCAGTGGGCACCTCAAACAGCAGAATAGTCGCCTCCAACACGGTTCCCACCAGAACCAACTGCAACGGGTTGAGGCCCACCGTCGTGACATAATAGACGCTGAGTGCCGTGAACATGGCCCCGCTCGCCAGGGCCATCAAAGCATTAAGGACGATGTAGACGAGGCGAGCGTCCAGCTTCCTATTCACTCTCACCTCCGTCCAATTCGCCGCGCCACAGCCGCCGCATCTCCTCCGAGGTCGCCAGCAGGGCGTCTAGCGTACCCTCCGCCTCGACCCGCCCATCCTTGAGGACGATGATGTGGTCGGCGCGGCGCAGGGCCGGCCGCCGGTGCGACACCACCAGACACGTCACGACAGACGCCCCCCCACTACGGGGGGCAGGCGAAGGACGAAGGACCGAGGCTGGGCCGACGGAGGACGGAGGACCGAGGACGGAGGCTATCCCTCCTCCGTCGGCCGTCTTCCGTCGGCCGTCTTCCGTCCTCCGCTGTCCGTCCAGCCCCTCCCACAGCTGCCGTTCCGTCTCCACGTCGAGGGCGCTGGAGAGGTCGTCAAAGACGAGCAGTTCGGGGTCGCGTACGAACATGCGGGCGGCGGCGGCGCGCTGCACCTGCCCCCCAGACAGCCGCACGCCGCGCGGCCCGACCAGCGTGTCTAGCCCGTGCTCCAGGGTCGTGATGTCCGGCGTCAGGACCGCCCGCCGCACCGCGCCCGCCAGGTCCACCGCCTCGGCGGGCAGGCCCATGAGGATGTTGTCGCGCAGCGGCTCGGAGAAGAGGCGCGGGGTCTGCGGGGTGTAGGCGGCGCGCGGCGGCTGGAAGAAGGCGGCTGGGTCGGCCACGACCTGGCCGTTCCAGCGAAGCTCGCCGTCCTCCTTCGGCAGTAGACCCAGCAGAGTCCGCAGCAGGGTCGTCTTGCCCGAGCCGATGCGGCCTGTGACGACGACAAAGCCTCCACGCGGCAGGGTCAGGCTGATGTCTTCGATCCCTTTGTCCGAACCAGGGTAGTGGTAGCTCAGGCCGCGTACCTCCAGGTAGTCCAGGCGGTCGGCGGCGGTCTTGGGCGGGAAGGCCAGCGTCGGCAAGGGGCCGCGCAGATAGACCGGGGCCTGGTCCACCAGGGTGGGCGACGGTTCGGGCTGTATCATCTCCGTCAGCCGCCGGATGGACACCTCCTGCGTCTTGTAGTCCCCGATGAAGGTCCCACTGTCCTGGGCCAACTCAGCCGCGAACCACAGGTAGTAGACGAACAGGGCGAAGTCGCCGACGGTGAACGTTCCCCGCGCCATGGCCTGGCCCGCGAGCAGCAGGGTGAGGCCGATGCCGAGCGCGACCGTCATGTCCGAGAACGAACGGATGAAGTTCCAGAAGAAGTGCTGGCGGACCTCGGCCTGGCGGCGCGTGTCGTTGAGGCGGTCGAAGTGGGCGACGACATTGCCCTCGGCGTGGGCCACTTTAACCGCCTGGACCGCGCCAAAGATTTCGCCCAGGAAGCTGGAGACGGCGCTGGACGCCTCGCGTTCCGCCGCCGTGTAGCGCAGGAAGCGGTCCCAGGCCAGCCGCCCCGCGACGATGGTGACGAGGAGGGGTAGGCACACCAGTACGGTCAGTGTCGGCTGGATGGAGGCCATAATCGCCAGGGCGATGACCGTCGTGATCGCCTTGCCGCCGACATCGGGCAGCCAGGTCGGGAAGTCCGTCACCTCACCGACGTCGTGGAGGAAGCGGTTGAGCGCCTCGCCAGAGGTGACGGGCGGGGCGACGGCGCCGGGGCGGCGCAGCAGGCTGGCGAAGATGTTGCGGCGCAGCAGGGCGGCGGTGACATAGCGGAAGGTCCAGCCGCCCCACACGCTGCCGAAGGACAGGGCGAGCCGACCCAGTTCGACCGAGATGTAGAGGGCCACCAGCGTCCACAGGCTCAGCGTGGCGGGGGCCGCGCCGGTGATCTGGTCAAACACCCGCTTCTCAATCAGACCCGGCACGACGCGCAGGCCGTAGAACAGCAGGTGGAAGACGCTGTGGACGGTGAAGGGCAGCCAGGCGTAGCGCGTCAGCTGACCCATGAAGGGCCAGGTACGCATCTGGGCCGGGCTGGGCGCAGGGGTGGGCGTCGTCATGCGAGGGCTTCCTCCAGGCTGGTCTGTAGCAAATAGGCGAAGCGCGAGGCCGGATCGGCTGCCAGCGCGGGGCGGCGGCCAAACTCCACGACCTGCCCGCCTTCCAAAATCAGAATCCAGTCTACGTGCTGCACCGTCTGCAAGCGGTGGGCGATGATCAGGCCGCTGCGCTGGTGGAGCAGGCGCCCGGTGGCGCGCTCTAGCAGGCGCTCGGTCAGCGGGTCCAGGCGGGACGAGGCTTCGTCCAGGATGACCAGGCCGGGGTCCTTGAGGAAGACGCGGGTGAAGGCCAGCAACTGCGCTTCACCCGCCGACAGCCCCAGGCCCCCCGCGCCCAGCCGTGTGTCCAGGCCCTGCGGCAGGCGGCTGACCCACTCGCGCAGTCCCAACTCGTCCAGGGCGTGCTCCAACTGGGCGTCGGTGACGCGCGGGTTGAACAGGGTCAGGTTGTCGCGCACGGTGGCCTGGAAGATCTGCACGTCCTGGGTCACCATCCCCACCCGCCCACGCAGGTCCGCCACGGCGACGTTCCGAATGTCTTGGCCGCCCAGCCGAATCGCCCCCTCGGTGGGGTCGTAGAGGCGGAATAGCAGCCGCGTCAGCGTCGTCTTGCCGCTGCCCGTCCGCCCCAGCAGGCCGAGCGTCTCGCCGGGCGCGAGTTGGAAGGTGATGTTCCGTAGTGCGTATTTCGTATTTCGTATTTCGTCCGCCGTCTGCTCTCCGCCTTCCGCCTCCCGCCTTCCCTCCTCCGTCGTCCGTCGTCCGTCCTCCGTCGCGGCCTGGTCGGCGTACTCGAACGTGACGCCGTCGAAGGTGACGGCCAGGGGGCCGGCGGGGAGGACGGCCGTGGCGCGCTCCTGGACCGAGGGTGTCAGCGCGAGGAGGCCGAGGACGCGCTCTAAGCTGCCGCCCACTTGCTGGAGGTCCTGGGCCTGGTAACGGATGTTCTCTAGCGGCTCGGCCAGCATGCCGATGTAGAAGACCACGAGGAAGGCCACGCCGAGTGAGACGTCGCCCTGGGTGTAGAGATAGGCTCCGACGCCCAATCCCACGGCGTAGCCCAGTACAAACAGGAAGCGCGTTGTCATCTCGGCGCCCGTGCCGATCAGCCGCGCTGGTAGCTCGCGCTCTACGACACCCCGCATGAGCGGGTAGAGGCGGTGCATGACATAGCCCTCGCCGCCGACGCCGCGAATGTCCTCCATGCCCTGGAAACGCTCCTCGACAAAGGCGGCCAGGTCGGCCCGCGCCTGGCGCGCGGCCTGCCAGCGGCTCGCGCCCCACCCCTGGAGCAGGCCGAGCGCCGCCAGGACGGCGGCGGCGTAGACGGCCAGCCCCACCCCCACCCGCCAGTCCTCGCGGAAGAGCAGGACCAGGATGCCCAGGATGACCAGGGCGTTCCACAGCAAGTGGAGAATCATGGTCGAAAAGAAGTTGGTCAGCGTCGTCACGTCGCCGTCCACCCGCTCGATGAGTTCGCCCGGCGTGTGCGTCTTGTGGAAGCCCATGTCGAGGCGGAGCAGATGGCGCGTCAGGTCGGCGCGCAGGCGGTTGGTGGCCTGCCAGCCCACCGTCTCGCCGAGGTAGCCCCCGGCGAGACGGAAGACCTGCTGGAGTAGGGCCACGGCGATGAAGACCAGGCCGGCGCGGGAGGCGACTTCGCCCTGGCCCGCCTGGGTCGCGTCAATGAAGCCGCGCACTATCTGCGGGTTCAGCAGTTGCAGGCCGGCCCCACCAAACAGCAGCAGGGCCAGCACGGCGAGGTGGCCCCGCTGCGGCGCGAGGTACGTCGTCAGCAGGCGGCGGTAGTCTTGAAACGTGGCTGTCCGTGTCACTTAGCCTTCCCCCTCGTCCATGGTCTCGGCCAGGGCCAGCAGGTTGTGCTTCTCAAAGTCGTCCTCAGGCA
>CAZFUK010000336.1:0-6060 GCA_964522005.1 uncultured Anaerolineales bacterium
CCGGGGCGTCCTGGCCTATGACCGGGTGCCGTCGTTCATCGAACTGGCCGAGGCGGCGCGGCGCGAGCGCGGGGTAGCTAACGTTGTCTTCCGCCTGGCCGACTCGTCTGCCGAGGCCAACGGCGGCCACCCGCGCATCCCCGCCGACCCCGCCAGCATAGACCTCTTCATCTCGCGGCGCGGCCCGCTCCACTGGATCGAAGATGTCCGCCGCGTCGCCCGGCCGGGGGCGGTGCTGCTCCAGCTCAACCCGATGGAAGAGGTCCACCTGCCGGCCTGGAATAGTCAACTGCCCGCGCCGTTACGCATCTCGCCGCCCGACTTCAATATGCGCCAGTCGGTGGAACGCCGCCTCGCGCTGGCCGAATTGGACATTCATAGCTGCTGGACCTACGATGTCCCCGAAAGCTTCGACGCCCCCGACCAGCTCTACATTCGCCTGGCCTGGGGCTACGCCCCCGACGAAGTCCCGACCTATGCCCAGGTCCAGCCGGTGTTCGAGAGCATCTTCGCCCGCCACGCCGGTCCCGACGGTCTGGTCATGCGCCACCGCCGCTTCCTCTGGAAAGCGGTGGTAGACTGACAACCGCCTATGCCTTCCCAATCCCTCCTAACCCCGTCCCACGCGGCCACGCCGGTCCCCCCCTTCCTGCGCCTTCCCAGCGCCGTCTCCCTGTACCTTGCCGTCGCGCGGATGTCGTTCCAGAAGCAACTGGCCTACCGCGCCGCCAACCTGGCCGGCGTCGTCACCAACGGCTTCTTCGGCGCGCTGCGGGCCTTCGTCATGCTGGCCCTGTTCGACAACCGCCCTCAGGTGGCGGGCTGGAGCGCCTACGAGGCGATCACCTACGTCGCCATGACCCAATCCCTCATCATGGTCGTCTCCATGTGGGGCAACAACGAACACTCGCAGTCCATCGTCAGTGGCGAGGTGGTGTCTGACCTGAGCAAGCCCGTGGACTACTACACCTTCTGGCTGGCCCGCTTCGTCGGCCGCTCGGTCTACGGCGTGGTCTATCGCGGCGCGCTCACGTTTGGCCTGATCTGGCTGTTCTTCCGCTTCTACATCCCCCTCGACCCGCTGCGCTGGCTTGCCTTCGGTCTGACCCTGCTCCTGGCGACCCTGGTGAGCTTCGCCATCCACTTCCTGGTCTCGTCCGTCGTCTTCTGGACCCTCGATGTGCGCGGCCTCAACAACATGCTCGGCCTTGTCGCCATGCTCTTCTCGGGCTTCCTGGTGCCGCTGGCCTTCTTCCCCGACTGGCTGGTCCCCATCGCCCGCGCCCTGCCCTGGGCCAGCATGATTCAGATACCCATCGAGACCTACCTGGGCAAGCTGAGCGGGCCGGCCTTCTGGCAGGCCGTCGCCTTCCAGGCGGGCTGGTTCTTCGTCCTGATGCTCGGCGGGCGGCTGGTCGTGCGCCAGATGCTGCGCCGGCTGGTCATTCAGGGCGGCTAATACACCTTCATTGGAGATAACCATGTCTACCCACCGTGAGCCTGTCGTCATCACCAGCCCCGCCGGGCGCCTGTTTGGCGTCCTGGACCGACCTGTCGAGGACGCCCCGGCCGCCCGGCCCGCCGTCCTCATCCTCCACGGCTTCCTCGGCTCCAAAGACCAGCCCCACCGTATGCTGGTGGACCTCGCCACGGCGCTGGCTCAGGCCGGCCTGGTCGCGCTGCGCATTGACCTGCCGGGACGGGGCGACAGCGAGGGGGAGAGCGTGGACATCACCGTAGACGGCGACATGAGGGCGGCGCGGGACGCCCTGAACTACCTCGCCGGGCAGCCGGGGGTGGACGCCCAGCGGCTCGCCGTCCTCGGCTTCAGTTGGGGTGGCGTGCTCGCCGCCCACCTGGCCGGTGAGGACCGGCGCGTGCGGGGAACAGTCTTCTGGTCGAGCATCCCCACGGAACGCCTGGTGTGGCAGCCCGCGATGACGGAGATGGACGGGCGGGAGGTGGCGGAACAGTGGGCCATGCTGGTGGGGCAGCAGTTTTACGCGGGGATGGACCAATTGCGTCCTCTGGCCTCCCTACGGGAGACCCAGGGCGCGGTCCTGGCGATCTACGGAACGGCGGACGAGATACCCGCCCATGAAATCGCGGCCTTCCAACAGGCGCTGCTGGAAGGCCAGGTTCCCCACCAGATCGTCGCCATGGAGGGCGCCGACCATATCTTCTTTCGCTACGCCTGGAAGCGCGAGGTCATCCAGCGCACCGTCGCCTGGCTGGCCGAGACGCTATAGCTGGACGACCCGCTCCCGCACCGCCTGCTCGGCTGGCGTAATATCGCGCTCCATGCGATCGCCGACAATCTCGCCCGCCGTCGGGTGGCGGTGCATCTCCTCTTCGCCCTCGTCCTCGGGCCGGTCCTGGCTCAGCAGAGTGACGGTTAGCTCAAACAGGCCGATGCCCGCCAGCACCGTCTGGACGCTGATGTCTTCGTCGGTCAGCAGCAGGAACGGCGCGGCGAGCAGGGTCAGCCCGCTCAGGGCATCGAGCGCCAGGTGGCCGCGCATGGGCAGCAGCCGCACCGCGCCGCGCTCATAGTCGGTGACGAGGCTGTAGCCGAGCGAGGCCACGGCCGACGCGGTGAGGAGTTGGGTGGGGGCGCTGGGCCAGTTCAGCAGACGCGGGAGGGCAATGAGGGCGGCCGCCGTCGAGTAGTCGAGCAGGCCGTGGAGACGGGTCGAAATGGGTTTCATGCTGTGCTCCTGACTATGGCATCCGTTGGATGCGAGTGTCAGAGCAAATAGTATGCCGCTTTCATTCTGATAATTTTGTAAATTCTGTCTAAACTCTTGGCTCAGTCGGCGGTGGCGAGGGCCGACCAGGGGTAGGCGCGGGCCACCCACCAGAAGTGGAGCGTGGCGGCCAGGAGCAACAGCGCGGCGCCCAGGTAGGTCACGCGCAGCCCCAACGCGCCCACGAACGCCAGCCCCAGCGCCGGCCCAATCGCCGCGCCGAGGTCGAGCCAGGTGGCGTAGCTGCTCATGACCTGGGCGCGCTGCTCGGGCTGCGCCAGGTCGCCCGCCGTCGCGTCGGCGACGGTGCCTACTGCCGTGGAGAGGATAAACAGGGTCAGCAGGGTGACCACCACGACCGTCACGCCGGACACCAGGCCGAAGGCGAGGGCCAGCGTGCCCAGCCCTTCCAGCGCCAGGAACAGCGGCAGCGCACGGCTGCGCCCGATGCGGTCGGACAGATAGCCCAGCGGCGCGGCCAGCGCCATGTCCGACCCGGAGCGCAGGCTGACCAGGATACCGGCTAGCTCAGTCGCGCCGCTCGTCCGCCCCGCCTCAACCAGGGCCAGGACAATCGTGGGGGTGACGATGCCGTGGAACGACAGGCCGTTGACCAGGGCCGCCGTTTTGACGGCGACGAGGCGATGGCCGCCGAACACCATGGCCCGCCAGTGGGCCGGCCTCTCCGCGCCACCCGCCTCTCGCCCGCGAGGCAGACCCCAGGCCAGCGGAATCGCCAGCGCGGAGACGGCGGCCATAACCAGGAAGGTCGGGCCAAAGCCGAGGCGCTCCAGGGCGAACCCACCTGCCGCCACGCCGAGCATAGGACCACTGCGCGAGATGGACTGATACACCCCGACCAACCGCCCGCGTGTGCGGGGGGTGCTGTTGGTCAGGACGGTCATGAGTCCGCCGAGGCGAAGGACCGAGAAACAGGCTCCCCAGCCGACGCGGGCGAGCAGGAGCGCGGGCAGGAACGTGGTCAGCCCGTAGGCCGCGCTGGTCACCACGGTGAGGACCGTCCCGCCAATCATCGCGCTGCGGCGGCTGAAGCGGTCGAACGCGACGGCCGCCCCGCCGTTGGTGATGAGGCGCACCAGGCGATTGACGCTGAGCAGGATGCCCACCGTCCACAGGGGCAGGCCGAGCCGCGCCGCGTAGGCGGGCAAGGCCAGGTAGAGCAGGGCGTCGCCCAGCAGCGCCAGGCCCATGATCAGCCCGACGCGGCCGACGACACTCAACGCTCCCCGACCGGCCGCCTCAGTCATCCCCTAGCCCCATCCCAGGCTCTTGAGGGCCAGGACCAGCAGAGCGGCCACGACCGTCGTGGCCGGCCCGGTCACAATCCAGGCCATCGCCATAGACTGGAACACGTTCCAGCGCACCATGGAGAGCCTCTGTGCCGCGCCCGCTCCGGCCAGTGTCGCGCTGACGATCTGCGTGCCGCTCACCGGCGCGCCGGCTAGCGTCGCCACCAATAGGGTGAAGAAGGACGCGCTCGTAGCCGAGAAGCCGTGGATGGGCCGGATGCGGTACAGGTGCGCGCCGACCCGCCACATGATGCGCTGACTGCCCACCGCCACGCCCAGCGCAATCGCCAGGGCGCAGACCAGCGTGACCCAGCCCTGGACCTCAAAGGTGGGCAGCGCGCCCGCCGCGACGAGGGCCAGGGTAATCACGCCGATGCTCTTCTGGCCGTCGTTCGTGCCGTGGCTGAGCGCCAGCAGCAGCGACCAGACTATTTCGCCGTAGCGGAAGCGCTGGTTGACGCTCGGCGAGGCCCCGCGCACGGCGTGGAGCACCAGGCTGAGGGTGAGATGGCCCAGGCCCAGCCCGACGAGCGGGGTCAGGAACAGGAACAGGACGATGCGCGCGATGCCCCAGAAGTTGAGCGCGTCCACCCCGTGGACCGCGCCGACCGCCCCCACCAGCCCGCCCAGCAGGGCGTGCGAGGCGCTGGTGGGCACTCGCAGCCAGTTGGCGAGCAGCCCCCACCCCACCGCCGTCATCACCGCGACCAGCAGTTCGAGGGAGGAGACCACGCCCACCTGGATAACGGAGGTGCCGATGCTGGCGGCCACGGCCACACCAAACAGGAAGGGGCCGCAAAACTCGGCAATGGCGGCCAGGATGAGCGCTGGACGGCGGTCAATGGCCCGCGAGGCGACCATGGGCGCGATGGTCGCGCCGCTATCGTTGTAGCCGTTCATGAAGGCGTAGGCCAGGGCCAGGGCGATGGTTGCGTAGAGGATCGGGTGAGGCATCGTTGACTCAGCGGTTGTTCGAGGACAGAGGGATGGGTGTGCACGCGGGGTACAGCGCACCGCGTGAGAACAGGTGCAACAGTGTATTAATATAGGATGTCTCAGCGGGGTAAAACTTACGACTGCCTGCCCTCCGCCCGGAGGGTCCTAAGGGAGAAAAAACCTCCCGAAGGCGGGCTATCCTTCGGGAGGTTGGACTTCTACCAGGAACCGCTTAGGGCGTCACGACTTCCACCGCGTCCTTGACGGCGTCCACCACGGCGTTGACCACCGACTTGCCCGCGCCATCTTCCGCGACCGGGGCGTCGGCCGCCTCGGCCAGGGCCGACGCCTTGATGCCGTCGCCTTCGAGCGCCAGTTCCAGCACCTGGTCCATTGTCTCCACCAGGTGGAACTTCAGGTCGGCTCGCACCTGCTCCGGCAGCTCGTCAATGTCCGGCTCGTTGCGGGCGGGCAGGATAATCTGCTTGACGCCGGCGCGGTGGGCGGCCAGCACTTTCTGTTTGATGCCGCCCACGGGCAACACCCGCCCGCGCAGCGTAATCTCGCCCGTCATCGCCAGGTCGGACTTGATGTGGCGGCCGGTCAGCAGCGAGGCGATGGCCGAGGTCATGGTGATGCCCGCCGACGGGCCGTCCTTCGGAATGGCGCCCTCCGGCACATGGACGTGGATGTCGTTGGTGGCGAAGAAGTCTTCGGCCACGTTGAGCGCTTTCAGCCGCGAGCGGACATAGCTCAGCGCGATCTGGGCCGACTCCTTCATCACCTCGCCCAGTTGCCCCGTCACTAACAAGCCCTTGCCGCCCGGCATGCGCGTGGCCTCGATGAACAGAATGCCGCCGCCCATGCTCGTGGCGAAGAGGCCCGTGGCGACGCCCGGCGTGCCCAGCCGCTCAGCGACTTCCGCGAAGAAGCGCTGCTTGCCCAGGTACTGGCGCACGTCGTCCTGGTCCACCGTCACCTGCTCCACGTCCCCCGCCGCGATCTTGGTGGCGATCTTGCGGATGACCGAGCCAATCTCGCGTTCCAGGTTGCGCACGCCCGCCTCG
>CAZFUK010000337.1:0-2618 GCA_964522005.1 uncultured Anaerolineales bacterium
GGTCCAGCCAACCGCCGCGCCTGTCTACCGCTTGCCGCCCGTCTTCCGTCCTCGGTCGTCCGTCTTCCGTCCACCGCTTCCCTTCGGCCCACCGCCTTCGCGCTTCCGTCCCCCGTCCCCCGTCCCCCGTCCTCGGTCGTCCGTCCCCCGTCCTCGGTCGTCCGTCCGCCCCCCTCTGCCCTCCGTCCTCCGTCCTCCGTCTTCCGTCGCTCGTCCCCGCTCCTCCGTCCTCCGTCGCTCGTCCCCGCTCCTCCGTCCCCGGGCCTCCGTCCGCTGTCCTGCGTCCAACTCCAGCAGCGTGACACACTCAATATGCCACGTCTGGGGGAACAGGTCAACCGGCTGGACGTAGCGCACGCGGTAGCCCTGCTGGACCAGGCGCGCGGCGTCGCGCGCCAGCGTGGCCGGGTCGCACGAGACGTAGACGATGCGGGGGGCGCGCAGGGCGGCCAGCGCGTCCAGGGCGGCCGGCTCAACACCGGCGCGGGGTGGGTCCAGCACCACCAGGTCCACGCGCTCCTGAAGCGTCGGCAGCACCGCCTCGACCTTGCCGGGCAGGAGGCGGGCGTTGTCCAGCCCCTGGGCGTTGACCTCCCAGTCGCGCACCGCGCCTGGGTGTTCCTCGATGGCGATGACCTGGCCCATCTCGTCGGCCAGCGCCAACCCGAATAGCCCGACCCCGGCGTAGAGGTCCAGCAGCGTCTGGCCGCCGCGGGGGCGCAGCCCCTCGCGCACCTGGCGCACCAGGACTTCGGCCATGCGCGTGTTGACCTGGAAGAAGGCGTCCGCCGAGACGCGGAAGTCGCGCCGGGCGACGTGGGCCGTGAGCCACGGCGCGCCGATGAGGTTGACCACCTGACCGTCGCCCAGTTCCAGGTTGATGGAGACGGGGAAGTCTACTTCCAGTTCGGGCAACTCGTCAAAGGTGCTGCGCAGCAGCGCCAGGCGGTCGTCCGTGCCCATGTCGCCGCGCAGCACGACCCCGCGCAGTTCGGGAAACTCCAGGTCCAGGCTCTTCCAGAGCGCCTCGACCTCCGGTTCCATGATGTAGCAGACCTGGATGGGGATGACAGTGTGCTCGCGCAGGGCGCGGAAGCCCAGGCGGCCGTCCTCGGCGACGTGGAACTGGACGTGGTTGCGGTAGTACCACGGCCCGTCCATACCGATGGTGGGGCGCACGTCCACGTCGGGCAGCTTGCCGACGCGGGCGAACTGGTCGCGGACGACGGCCTGCTTCAGCCGCAGTTGGGCCGGGTAGGCGATGTGCTGCCACTGGCAGCCGCCGCAGCCCCGCCTGAACTTGCCCGGCGGGTCCGCCTCGCCTTCCACCTGTCCCCCTACGTCTTCCGCCTCTGGCCCTTCGCCCCTGTCCCCTGGCCCCTCGCCCCTCGCCCCTGGCCTCTGGCCCGTCTCACGGGAGGTCGAATCGAGCGAGGTCAACGGGCCGAAATGGGGGCAGGGCGGCGTCACACGGTCGGGCGAGGGCTTGATGACGCGGACCAACTCGGCGGTCGCCCAGCGGCCCCGGTCCTCCACCAGGCGAACTTCCACCGTCTCGCCGGGCAAGGTGTACGGGACGAAAATCGTCTTGCCGCCCGCCCGGCCCAGGGCGGAGCCGCCGTGGGCCATGGCGGTCAGTTGGAGGGTAAAGGTATCCACGGCTCAGGGATAGATGCCGCGAATCTTGGTGGCGTCGTAGACACGCTGAATGGCAACGTAGTACGCCGCCGTGCGCATGTCTACGTGCCGCTGCTCACCCACGCGCGCGACCGTCTCGTAGGCCCGCAGCATGATGTCACGCAGCCGCTCGTTGGTCTCCCGCTCGGTCCAGAAGAAGTGCTGGATGCCCTGGACCCACTCGAAGTAGGATACCGTCACGCCGCCCGTGTTGGCGAGAATGTCGGGGATGATGCGCACGCCCTTGTCGCGCAGAAGCTGGTCCGCCTCCGGCGTAATCGGCCCGTTGGCCGCCTCAACCACCAGCGGCGCCTGAATGTGATCGGCGTTGTAGCGCGTAATCTGGTTCTCCGTCGCCGCCGGCACCAGCACATCCACCGGCAGCGTCAGCATCTCGGCCGTGGTCAGCCCTTCCGCG
Source organism: uncultured Anaerolineales bacterium (assembly GCA_964522005.1). Lineage (GTDB taxonomy): Bacteria > Chloroflexota > Anaerolineae > Epilineales > JAHCIE01 > JAHCIE01. The sequence continues at coordinate 2,096 of CAZFUK010000337.1, forward strand.
CCGGGGAAGCCGACCACCGACCCGCTTTGCTTCTTGTGCTGGATGAGCATCTCGATGTCCAGGCCGTGCGGGTTGTGGACGCCGCCCTGCGAGTCGCTGACGGCCACGATGCTCGCGCCCTTGCCCTGGGTTAGCAGCGCCACCGTCTGGCCCACCTGCCCAAAGCCCTGCACCGCCACCGTCGCGCCTTCGATGCTCTTGCCCATGCGCTTGAGCGCCTCGCGCGCCACAAACATGACGCCTCGGCCGGGCGCCTCGTAGCGGCCCTGCGAGCCGCCAATCTCCAGCGGCTTGCCCGTGACAACGGCGGGCGTGGAGTAACCCCGGTGCATGGAGTAGGTGTCCATGATCCAGGCCATGACCTGGGAGTCGGTGCCGAGGTCGGGCGCGGGGATGTCGCCCTGGGGGCTGATGAGGATGCTAATCTCCGAGGTGTAGCGGCGCGTCAGGTGCTCCAACTCGCGGCGCGTGAGCGTCTTGGGGTCCACCACGACCCCGCCCTTGGCCCCGCCGAACGGCAGAT
>CAZFUK010000337.1:2628-3592 GCA_964522005.1 uncultured Anaerolineales bacterium
CTTCCAGGTCATCCACATCGCCATCGCCCGCATCATGTCCAAGGTGACGTCCGGGCTGTAGCGGATGCCGCCCTTGGAGGGGCCGCGAATCGTGCTGTGGTGGACGCGGTAGCCGGTAAAGACCTGGACCGAGCCGTCGTCCATCTTGACCGGGAAGTTGACGGTCAACTCGCGCTTGGTCTCGCGCATCATGTCCACGATCCCCGGTTCCAGCCCCTGCATCTGCCCGATCGCCGTATCGAACTGCTCCAGCGCCATTTCGAGCGGATTGGCCGCCCCTGGCAAGGTTTGCGTGACCCCCGGCTGCCTTACTGACATCGGTATCCTCCTCATTGAGTAGCCGCCGTCATGACGGTTGGTGCCCGTTGCTCTCGTTTAACAGCTGCTCTAGAATCTCGCCCGCGACCGTCGGGTTGGCCTGCCCGCGCGTCGCCCGCATCACCTGGCCGACCAGGAACTTGACCGCCGTCGGCTTGCCGCCTCGGTAGTCGGCCACGGCCTTGGGGTTGCCCGCGATGATCTCAGCGGCGACCCGCCGCAGTTGGTCCTGGTCGCTAATTTGGGTCAGGCCCTTGGCGCGCACAATGTCGCCCGCCCGTCCGCCCGTGGCGAACATCTCTTCGAGGACGCTCTTCGCCACGCTGATGCCAATGCTCCCGTCGTCCACCAGGCGCAGCAGCTCGGCCAGCCCCTGGGGCGGCACGGGCGACGCCTCGATTTCCAGGTTCGCCCCGCGCAGCAGGCGGAACATCTCGCCGCTCACCCAGTTCGCCACCGTCTTGCCGTTGCCGTGGGCCGCCACCGCCGCCTCATAGTAGTCGGCCACGGCGCGGCTGCCCGTCAACACGCCCGCGTCATAGGCGGACAGGCCAAACTGGGCCATGAAGCGGTCGGCCCGCGCTTCGGGCAGTTCGGGCAACTGCGCCCGCAGCCGCTCGACTTCCGAGGCGGGCAGGACCAGGGG
>CAZFUK010000337.1:3602-6031 GCA_964522005.1 uncultured Anaerolineales bacterium
GTAGCGGTAGTCGTGGGCGAACTCCTTGCTGCGCTGGCTGACGGTGCGGCCCTCGCCCTCGACCCAGCCGCGCGTCTCCTGGACGATACGCCCGCCCTGCTGGAGGACCTCGATCTGCCGCCCCGCCTCGTACTCCAGCGCCAGCTTGACCGCCCGAAACGAGTTCATGTTCTTGATTTCGGTCTTGGTCCCAAACCTGGCCTGGCCCCGGGGCCGCACCGAGATGTTGGCGTCCACACGCAGCGCCCCCGCCTCCATGTCACCCGTGGACACGCCAATCCAGCGCAGGATGCGGCGCAGGTTGGCGGCGAAGACACGCGCCTCTTCGGGCGAGCGCAGGTCCGGCTCGGTGACAATCTCCATCAGGGGCACGCCCGCGCGGTTGTAGTCCACCAGGCTCGTCTGGTCCAGGTGCGTGTTCTTGGCGGTGTCCTCTTCCAGGTGGACGCGGGTGATGCCGACGCGCTTGGTCTGGCCGTCCACCTCCACGTCGAGCCAGCCGTGGTGGGTCAGGGGCAGGTCGTACTGGGAAATCTGGTAGCCCTTGGCCAGGTCGGGGTAGTGGTAGTTCTTGCGGTCGAACTTGGCGAACTCGGCGATCTGGCAGTGCAGGGCCAACCCCGTCATGACGGTGTACTCCACCGCCTTGCGGTTGACCACAGGCAGCGCGCCCGGCAGGCCGAGGCAGACCGGACAGACGCGTGTGTTGGGGGGCGTGCCGTCATAATCGGTGGCGCAGCCGCAGAACATCTTGGACTGGGTCAGGAGTTGGACGTGGCACTCCAGCCCGATGACAATTTCGTAGTCCACGCAAAACCTCTTGGCGACTGGTAGCGACGCGACCTGTCGCGTCGCTAGTCCTCAAAGATAAGGGCGAGGGGCAGCGCAAAGCCCGGCAGGACATCCTCGCCGTCCAGGGTATCCTGGGTCGTCAACACCCGCACATCCCGCCCCGCCCGATGCATAAACACCCGCTTCAGACGCGGGTTCAGCACCCAGACCAGCGCCGTCCCGGCGTCGAGGTACTGGAACACCTTCTCCTGCACGTCCTCGTAGCCCTCGTCTGGCGAGACGACTTCGACGGCCAGGTCGGGCGCGCCGACAAAGAAGCCGTCGCGGCGAGGCTGTTGGGCGGCCCGCGCCTTCGATACGAAGGCCAGGTCAGGCGCGCGCACGGTGTCCGGGTCCCGCGCCAGGATAAAGCCCGTCTCGGCGGTGTAGACCTCGCCCAGGCGGTTCTGGTAGACGAAGTAGCCGACAAAGGTGTGGAGCCGCCCCGCCACGCGGCCGTGTAAGTGTCCTGCGGGCGACATCTTAGCCACCACCTCCCCCCGCACCAGTTCGACCGGGCCGCCGTGGTCCGGCCGCTGCCACAGGTCGTCGGCTGTCACTTGCTGCGTCTGAACCAGCATGCCACCCTCGTGTCTAACCCCGCACCTTGGTGACGAACCGCTCGATGCGCTCCAGGGCGGCCTCGATCTGCTCGTAGGACGCGGTGTAGGCCATGCGGACGTAGCCGGCGCCCGACGGCCCGAACGCGCTGCCCGGCACCGCCGCCACGCACTCCTCCATCAGCAGCCGCTCGGAGAACGTCTCGTCGTCCAGGCCGGTGCCCCGGATGTCGGGGAAGCAGTAGAACGCGCCGCGCGGCTCGAAGGTCGGCAGCCCCATAGCGTTCAGGCGATCCACGATCAGCCGCCGCCGCTGGTCATACGCCCCCACCATGCGCTGGACATGCGCCTCGCCGTGGCGCAGGGCGTAGGCGGCGGCGTACTGGGCGGCGGTCGGGGCGGACATGATGATGTACTGGTGCACCTTGCGCATGGCGCCGATGACGTCGGCCGGACCGCAGGCGTAGCCGATGCGCCAGCCGGTCATGGCATACGCCTTGGAGAACCCGCCGAGTAGCAGGGTCCGCTCCTGCATGCCGGGCAGGGCCGCGAAGCAGGTATGCTCGACGCCATAGACCAGCCGGTCGTAAATCTCGTCGGACACGACGAGCAGGTCATGGCGCTCGGCCAGGTCGGCCAGGTCAACCAGGCGCTGGCGGGTCATCACCGCGCCGGTGGGGTTGTTGGGGTAGCCGAGCAGCAGCCCCCGTGTGCGAGGCGACAGGGCGGCCGCCACGGCGTCGGCGGTGAGCTGGAACTCGTGCTCGACGTGGGTAGCCACGGCCACGGGCCGGCCGCCGGCGAAGGAGACCGCCGCCGGGTAGGCGACATAGGACGGCTGCGGGAAGACGACCTCGTCGTCCGCTTCAAGCGTGGCGACCATCGCCAGGTGCAGCGCCTCGGACACGCCCACCGTGACCAGGATTTCGTTCTCCGGGTGGTAGTGGACGCCGTAGAGATGGGCGAGGTGGTCGGCGATGGCCTCGCGCAGGTCGAGGGTGCCCGAGTTGGACGTGTAGCCCGTACGGCCCTCGTGGA
>CAZFUK010000338.1:0-6024 GCA_964522005.1 uncultured Anaerolineales bacterium
GGTAAACGGTAACGCGCCTAATTATAGCCTCGTTGTAACCGAGGCGACAAATATGCGCGTAGACTCTACTAAGCTGTATGCCGCAGTTTCCAGATTGGTTCGCGGTCCGGGGGCGAAATGCAGGGGAAATATCAAAATTCGGCGGGGCAAAGGAGCGCAAAAAAGACCTGACAGGTTTCCAAAACCTGTCAGGTCTTGACCTCTATAGGGAGCGGCCGGCTCAGCCCGCGCCGTCGGGTACCAGGTGGCAGGCGACGAAGTGGTTGTTGCCCACGTTGCGGAACTCGGGCACCTGGACGTCGCACAGCCCCTTCTGGGCGATGGGGCAGCGCGTGTGGAAGCGGCAGCCGCTGGGCGGGCGGGCCGGGCTGGGCACGTCGCCCGTCAGGATGATGCGCTCGCGCTTGGCCTCGATGGCGGGGTCGGGAATGGGCACGGCCGACAGCAGCGCCTTAGTATATGGGTGCAGCGGGTTGCGATACATGGTATCGCGGTCGGCCAACTCCACAATCCAGCCCAGGTACATGACGGCCACGCGGTCGGAGATGTGGCGCACCGCCGACAGGTCGTGGGAGATGAACAGGTAGGTCAGGTCGAACTGGGCCTGGAGGTCTTCCAGCAGGTTGATGACCTGCGCCTGGATGGACACGTCGAGAGCCGAGATCGGCTCGTCGCACACGATGAAGTCCGGGTTGACGGCCAGGGCGCGGGCGACGCCGATGCGCTGGCGCTGGCCGCCGGAGAACTCGTGGGGGTAGCGGTTGACGAAGTAGGGGTTGAGACCGACGACCTGGAGCAGTTCCTGCACGCGCTCCTGGGCGGCCTTGCCCTTGAGGATGCCGTGAACTTCCAGCGGCTCGGCGATGATGTTGCCGACGGTCATGCGCGGGTTGAGCGAGGCGTAGGGGTCCTGGAAGATCATCTGGATGCGGCGGCGCATCTTGCGCAGGTCCTCACCCTTCATCTTGACCAGGTCCACCATCTGGCCCTTGTCGCTGAACAGAACCTCGCCCGCCGTGGGCTTGTGGAGTTGGAGAATGGCGCGGCCCGTCGTGGACTTGCCGCAGCCCGACTCCCCCACCATGCCGAGCGTCTCGCCCTTCTTGATGTCGAAGGACAGGCCGTCCACGGCCTTGATGTCGCCCACGTGACGCTGAAAAATGATGCCCTTGGTAATCGGGAAATACTTCTTCAGCCCGCGGATGCTGACCAACGTGTCCTTGGTGCTCGCCGCGCCGCTGGTCGCCGCCTGGGGCTGGGATACCTGGCTCGCCATAGACTTGTTACCTCCCCGAGAGACCTGACAGGTTTCCGAAACCTGTCAGGTCTAGTGTATGACTATCGCTTGACGTCCTGCCAGCGCCAGCAGGCCGACAAGTGCTTGGTGCTTGTGGTCGGAGCCAGCGGCGGGCGCTCTTCGAGACACTTCTGAATGGCATACGGGCAGCGCGGGGCGAAGGGGCAGCCGGTGGGATAGTTGACCAGGTCCGGCGGCAGACCCTCAATCGGCTCCAGCTTCTCTTTGCGCGTTTCGTCCAGGCGGGGGATAGACTTGAGGAGGCCGAGGGTGTAGGGGTGCCTGGGGTTGGCGTACAGCTCACCGACCGCCGACTGCTCCACGATGCGGCCGGCGTACATGACGATGACCCGGTCGGCCATGCCCGCCACCACGCCCAGATCGTGGGTGATCCAGATGACGGCCATGCCGACCTCTTTCTTGAGGCGCTTGACCAGGTCGAGAATCTGGGCCGAGATGGTCACGTCGAGGGCCGTGGTCGGCTCGTCGGCGATGAGCAACTGGGGGTTGGCCGCGAGCATCATGGCAATCATGACGCGCTGGCGCATACCGCCGGAGAACTGGTGCGGGTAGTCGTCCACGCGGCGGCCAGCCTCGGGGATGTTGACCTTCTCCAGCAACTCAACCGCGCGGCGCTTGGCGGCCGCCTTGTCCATGCCCAGGTGCAACTGGAGCACTTCGCTGATCTGCTGGTTGATGGTCAACACCGGGTTGAGTGAGGTCATCGGGTCCTGGAAGATCATGGCGATGCGATTGCCGCGAATCTGGCGAATCTCGTCATCGTCCAGCTTCAACAGGTCACGACCATCGAACATAATCTCGCCGCTGGTGATACGGCCCGGCGGCGAGGCAATCAGGCGCATGACGGACAGCATCGTCACGCTCTTGCCCGAGCCGCTTTCGCCCACCACTGCCAGTGTCTCACCCTCATCCAGGGTGAACGACACGTCGTTGACGGCGTTCACTACCCCATCCTGGGTGTAGAAACGCGTGTTGAGGTTCTTGACGTCGAGCAGGGTCCCCATGAGGCCTCCGGTACAGGACGGATAAGTGCTACCTGGCGAGTCATGTCGCGTGACCCGCTATTATACGAGATGTGGGAAATCTGTCTAGTCCGAGAGTGTAGCGATGATAGTAGCAAACATTCCTGCCGGTGTCAACTCCGGCCTAACGTGACCCTTCACCAATTTGCGGGTTGAGCGCCTCGTTCAGCCCGTCGCCGATGAAGCTGAAGGCGAACACGAGCAGGCTGACAATGGCGCCCGGCGCCCAGACGAGGTAGGGCGCGCTGGCGGTGCGCCACAACCCGTTGGAGGCGTTCTCGTAGATCATGTTGCCCCAACTGGGAATGGGCGGCTCGACGCCCAACCCCAGGAAGCTCAGCCCCGACTCGGCCACGACGGCGCCGCCCAACGACATGGACAGGACGACGATAATGGGCGCCAGGATGTTGGGCAGGATGTGCTGGCGGATGACGCGCCAGGTGTTGACGCCGCTGGCGCGGGCGGCTTCAATATACAGGGAGTTCTTGGCCGAGAGGACCTGGGCGCGCACCAGCCGAGCCAGCCCTGGCCAGCCGACGACGCTGAGCGCCAGGATAATGATGAGGAGTTCGGCGTAGCCGGAGCGTACCAGGTCCTTGAGCGTCGCGCTGGCCTCCATCATGCTCACCAGGCGCGGCTTGAGCGTGACGCTCAGCAGCAGGGCAAAGAGCAGACTGGGGAAGGCCATCAACACGTCTACGACGCGCATGATGAGACCCTCGACCCAGCCGCCCAGGTAGCCGGCCAGCGCGCCGAAGATCAGCCCCAGCACGAAGGACACCGTCACGGCGAAGGGCGCGACGATGAGCGCCGTGCGCGCGGCCCAGATGAGGCGGCTCAACTGGTCGCGGCCCAGCCGGTCGGTGCCCAGCCAGTGTTCGGCGCTCGGCAACTGCTGCGAAATCGCCAGGTTGTTCTCGCGGTACGAGTAGGGCGCGATCCACGGCGCGAACAGCCCGCAGACAATCCAGGTACCGACGATGAACAGCCCGACGACGGCGAGCTTATGCCGGCTGAACCGCCGCCAGGCGTCCATGAAGCGGCTCCAGCGCGAGGCGGCCGGCGGGACGATAGCCCCTTGCCCGGTGGGTCGAACTCCTTGAGCGATCGCCATCCAACTCTCCTAACAGGTTCCCTCTCCCCCTGGGAGAGGGTTAGGGTGAGGGTCTTTGTCCTATCACGAGGCGCGAATACGCGGGTCTATGTAGGCATATGCCACATCTACCACCAGGTTCGCGACCGCGATGGTCGCGGCGGTCAGGATGACCAGCGCGGTGATGACCGGGTAGTCGCGGGCGAGGAACGTCTCAAAGGCCAGGCGGCCAATGCCGGGGATGCCCAGCAGGGTTTCCATGAAGAACGAGCCGCCGATGAGGCTGCCGCCCAGCGCCAGCCCGAACAGCGTCGTCAGGGGGATGAGCGAGTTGCGCAGGGCGTGGCCGGTGATGACCATGCTCTCGGGCAGGCCCTTGGAGCGGGCGGTACGGATGTAGTCCTGGCCGATGACTTCCAGCAGATTGGCCCGCGTCTGGCGGGCGAAGACGGTCATCGGGCCGAGGGACAGGATGGCGATGGGCAGGATGGCGCGCACGTCGAGCAGCCCTTGCCAGCCGCCCGGCGGCAGGAGCCGCCAGCGCACGGCCACCAGGTACAGCAGCGGCAGGGTGATGGCGAAGGTGGGAATCGAGTCGAGCAGGACGACGGTCGAGATGATGCCGTAGTCTACCCAGGAGTTGCGGAACAGCCCGGCGATGGTGCCCAGGAAGATGCCGATGGCGGTGCCGATGAGCAGGGCGGCGATGTTGAGTTGGGCTGACACGCCGAGCCGCTCCCAGATGAGCGGGCCAACGGGCTGGCCGCGATACTTGTACGACTCGCCCAGGTCGCCCTGGAGCGCCTTACTGATGTACTTGACGACGTAGACGGGGAAGGGGTCGTTGAGGCCCATCTGCTGGCGCAGGGCTTCGGCCGCCTCGCGGGGGGCGCGCGGGCCGAGCATCACCTGCACCGGGTCGCCGGGGCCGTAGTAGGCCAGCGCCAGGGTGATGATGGTCAGGATGACCAGCAGGAAGGGCAGCCAGAGCAAACGCCGAATTATCTGGGCAGTCATAAATTAGGGGCCAGGGGTTAGGGGGCAGGGGCCAGGGGGGAAGAGGCTGGGCCGATTTTCACCCCCTGTCGTCCTGCGCCCGTGATGGATACTTGGCCGTCAGCGAATTGGTTAGACCGCTGAGAAGACGGCCCACTTCAGCGGCTACTGACATGATGTGCGTGAGTTGGCTTTCGTTGAGGTAGTCTAAACGCCTCGCCAGCAGGACTTGTGTTTCGAGTTCGTTCAGCGAGCCACGGGCGATGGACAGGTGTTGGACGTACTCGCGGGTAGATTGACGGCCGTGACCTTCGGCGATATTCGACGGGATCGAAACGGCGGCTCGCCGCAGTTGGCTCGTTAGCCCGTAGAGTTCCTCACGCGGAAAGGGCCGGGTCGCCGTGTACGTCGCCTCCACGAGGTCCATCGCCTTCTGCCATACGATGAGGTCTTGATAGCTCCGAATCGCCATCCCCTCCCCCCGTCGAAACGAGGGACTGGAGGTAGAGGCCGCTGGATTGCCCTGGCCCCTGGCCCCCAGCCCCTAACCCCTACCGTTGGATGGACACGTACTTGTAGACCGGCACGATCAGCGGCGAGGGCTGGTAGCCCTTGACGTAGGGCTTGACCAGGATGTGGTCCACGCCGTGCAGGAGGGGAATCCACGGCACGTCGTTGATGATCTGCTGCTCGGCCTGCTGGTAGAGGGCCAGCCGCTTGGCGGGGTCGGCTTCGACGGCAGCCTGGTCCAGCACCTTATCCACGGCGGTGTTCGAGTAGCCGGTGTGGTTGTCCAGGCTCTTGCTGTGGAACAGGATGTCCAGGAAGTTCTGGGGGTCCGGATAGTCCGCGATCCAGCCCAGCGAGTACATCTGGTACGGGTTCGGCTGGCGGCTCACGTCCTGGAGGAAGACGGCGAACTCGGTCTGCTCGATCTGGACGTCCACGCCCAGGTTCTGCCGCCACATCTCCACCATCGCCTGAATCAGGTCAGACGGCGCGCCGCCGCCCGCCGAACTGATGTTGATGGTGACGTCGGGCAGCTTGCCGGCATACTTCGAGTCCTGGAGGAGCTGCTTGGCCTTGGCCGCGTCGAAGGCGGGCGCCTTGGTGTCGCCGCGCTTGTAGTTGGGCATGTTGGGCGGCACGATGCCATCCGCGATCTTCGCCGTGTTGCGCAGCACCACGTCCACCAGCTTCTGGCGGTCGAGGGCCATGGCGAACGCCTGGCGCACCTTGACATCATCGAAGGGCGGCTTGGCGACGTTGAACGCCACGTAGGAGGTGCTCAGGTCCTCCTGGACCACCAGTTCCTTGTTCAGCGGGTCGCTGGGGTTCAGGACGCGCTCGATGTCGTTGGGGCCGACGCCCGCGATGTCCAGTTCGCCGTTCTCGTACAGGATGAGGCTGGAGCCACCGGCCAGGCTGAAGTCAATCGTCTTGAGGGCGGGCTTCGGGTCGCCGTAGTAGGTCTCGTTGCGCTCCAGGACGATGCGCTGGCCGATGTCGTAGCGCTGGAGCTTGAAGGGGCCGGTGCCGTTGGGCTTGTTGGTCCAGGTGCGGCCGCCGGCGGTCACATTCTTCTCGTCCACCAC
>CAZFUK010000339.1:0-3801 GCA_964522005.1 uncultured Anaerolineales bacterium
GGCCGTCGGCAACGGCCCCTACGGCGTGGGCATCGGCAAGCTGGCCGAGGGCATTACGGGTCAACTGCATACTGTCCGCTTCGACTTCGACCGGCCGCTCGACCTGGCGGGGGTCGAAGCCGCTATCGCCGAGTACCGCCCGCGCATGGTCACGGCTGTCCACTGCGACACGCCCGTCGGCAACCTCAACCCGGTCCAGGCTATTGGCGACCTCGTGCGCCGCTATGACGTGCCGTTGTTCTACGTGGATACGGTCGCGGCGGCGGCCGGCGCCCCGTTGGACGTGGACGGCTGGGGGATTGACCTGGCGCTGGTCGGGGCACAGAAGTGCCTGTCCAGCCGGCCCGACCTCGCCATCGTCAGCGTCAGCCCCCGCGCCTGGGAGATTGTCCACCAGGTAGGCTACGCGGGCTACGACGCCCTCGCGCCGTGGGACGGCTTTGTCGAGCGCCGCTACACGCCCTATACGCTTTCCTGGAACGGCATCGCCGCCCTGCATGTCGCCTGCCAGCTGATTCTGGCCGAAGGGCTGGAGCGCGTGGTGCAGCGCCACGCCGACGTGGCGGTCTACTGCCGCCAGCGCGTGCGCGACCTGGGGCTGGAACTCTACCAGCGCGACGAAGCGGCCATGTCGCCGACGGTGACCGCGGTCAGGATGCCGAGGGGGCTGACTTGGGAGACCCTGGACGCCCGGCTGCGCGAGCGGGGTGTGGTGATGGGCGGCTCGTGGGACGAACTGAGCGGGCACGTCTTCCGCATTGGCCACATGGGGTCACAGGCGGAGCGGGGGCTGGTCGAGGCGGGCCTGGACGCGCTGGCTGCGGTGCTCTAACGCGCTAGCGTGGAGGGTTCTCCACCCGTCATGGTCCAACTACCCCTTGACGAAAGGGGCAATGCGCCTTAAAATTTACCTGACACGTTGCGGCATGCCGCCCCAATATTGGCGGCGGCCGCGTCAAGGAGGGCTTTGTGAATATCATTGTGCTGGTCAAATCGGTTCCCGATCCAGCCGCGAAAGTTGGCGTCCGCGATAACCGGATTGTCGAGGATGGGCTGGCGTGGGAAGCCAACCCCTACGACGAGAACGCCGTCGAAGAGGCCATCCGTCTCAAGGAAAAGAACGGCGGGAAAGTCACCCTGATTACGCTCGGTCCGAAGCGGGCCGAGGAGACGCTGAAGAAGATGCTGGCGCTCGGCGCGGACGAGGGCATCCTGGTCAGCGACCCGGCGTTTGAGGGCAGCGATGAGCTGGCGACGGCGCGCATCCTGGCCGCCGCCATCGAGAAGGTGGGCGCCTACGACATGATCTGGGCGGGCTGGACCGGCGTGGACTGGAACCAGGGCATCGTCGCCCAGGCGGTCGCCGAGTACCTCGGCCTGCCGCACGTCTCGTTTGTCACCAAGTTCGAGGTCAACGGCCAGACGGGGCGCTGCGAGACGGAAGTCGAGGGCGGCCGCGAGGTCATCGAGGTGGACCTGCCCGCCGTCCTGACGGCAATGCAGACCCTCAACGAGGTGCGCTACGCCTCGCTCAAGAACATCATGGCCGTCAAGCGCAAGACCATCCCGGTCTGGGGCGCGGCGGACCTGGGCATCAACCCGGCCGAGGTTGGCAAGGGCGCGGCCCATCATCACCTGCTGAAGCTCATCCCGCCCCCGGAGCGCGCCGCCGGCCGTATCCTGAAGGGCGCTCCCGAAGAAACCATCCCGGAGCTGGTCCGCGCTCTGCGTGAGGAAGTGAAGGTGTTCTAACTATGGCGAACCCAATTCTTGTCATCGCCGAACAACGCGGCGACAGCGTCAAGCGCATCACGTTGGAGATGCTTACGGCAGCCCGTCACCTGGCGGGCGCGACCGGCGGCACAGTGACCGCCGCCGTCATCGGCAACGGCCTCCAGGCCAGCGTGGCCGGCCCACTGGGTCAGGCCGGCGCGGATGAAGTCGTGCTGGCCCAAAGCCCCGACCTGGCCGACTACGCGCCCGAGTCCTACACCGACGCCCTGCAGCAGATCATCGAGCAGACGGCGCCCGCCATCGTGCTGATGCCCGCCTCGCCGCGCGGGCGCGACCTCTCGCCGCGCATCGCGGCCCGCCTCGGCGTTGCCCTGGCCTCCGACGTGACGGCCATCGAGACGTCAGGCAACCAGATCGTGGTGACCCGCCCCGTCTTCTCGGGCAACGCCATCGCCAGTGTGGCGCTGGAGACCAGCCCGGCCATTGTCACCCTCCGCGCCGGCTCCTATCCCCCGGCCGAGATGAACACCGGCCGCTCGGCCAAGGTGACCCCGTTGGGGGTCAACATCGAGTACGCGCCGGGCGCGCGGGCCGTCGAGTTCCAGGAAGTGAAGAGCGAGCGGCCCGACGTCAGCGAGGCTGCGGTTGTCGTGGCCGGTGGGCGCGGCATGGGCGCGCCGGAGCACTTCGACAAGATCGAGGAACTGGCCGACCTGCTGGGCGCCGCTGTTGGCGCGTCGCGCGCGGTGGTGGATTCGGGCTGGCGGCCCTACGGCGAGCAGGTGGGACAGACGGGCAAGACCATCTCGCCCAAGCTCTACATCGCCTGCGGCATCAGCGGCGCGATTCAGCACCTCGTCGGCATGAAGACGTCCAAGTACATCGTCGCCATCAACAAGGACCCCGAGGCCCCCATCTTCAAGGTGGCGGACTATGGCATCGTGGGTGATGTGCTGACCCTCCTGCCCATGTTGACCAAAGAGGTCAAGAAGGCCAAGGCGCAGGGGTAGGGCAACCCTTCCTGAGGCGCCACAAGACCTGACAGGTTTTAGAAACCTGTCAGGTCTGTTCGTATCCCCAACGAACACTTGCTCAACCCGTAGGCTTATGCTAGACTCAGTCGAGGACGGGGATTCCCGTTCTCGACTGTTTTTGTGAGATAGAATGCCCGACCCCCTCCCGTTGTTCCAATTCACGCGCCTGTCCGCATACCCTAACCTGCTCCACGCCGTCGCTACCCGCCACGGCGGTGTCAGCCAGCCGCCCTTCGCCACCCTCAACCTGGGCGGCTCGGTGGGCGACGACCCGGCCGCCGTCCACGAGAACCACGAGCGTCTGTGCCGACGCCTCGGCGTGGCGCGCGGCCACCTGGTGACGGCCTTCCTGACCCACAGCGACCATGTCGCCGTCGTCAGTCAGGCCGACTGGGGGCGGCGCTTCGCGGATACCGACGCCCTGGTGACGGCCACGCCCGGCGTCTACCTGACGCTCCGCTTCGCCGACTGTGTGCCCATCCTCCTCTACGACCCAACTCGGCGCGTCGTCGGCATCGTCCACGCGGGCTGGCGCGGCACGCTCGCCCTCATCACGCAGAAGACGGCGCGCGTCATGGGCGAGAGCTACGGCTCCGACCCCGCCGACCTCGTCGTGGGCATCGGTCCGTCCCTCGGCCCGTGCTGCGCCGAGATGGGCGCGGAGGTCGTGGCGCAGACGCGGGCGGTGTTCGGGGCGGACGCTGACGGGCTGCTGCGGCCCGGCCCCCGTAAGACCCATCTCGACCTGTGGGCGGCCAACCGCCTCCAGTTGGAGGCCCTCGGCGTCCGCCACATCGAGACGGCGGGTCTTTGCACCGTCTGTCACGCCGCCGACTACTTCTCCCACCGCGCCGAGCACGGCAAGACCGGCCGCTTCGGCGCGGTGATTGGCCTCATGTCCGAAGGTGGGGGATAACACGCATGCAACGCCCACGCACACAGGGCAACAACGACGCCCTGGCGATTGCCCAACGCCTGGAGGCGGTCCGCGCTCGCCTCGTGCAGGATCTCGGTCCCCGGGCGTCGGCGTTTC
>CAZFUK010000339.1:3811-6023 GCA_964522005.1 uncultured Anaerolineales bacterium
GAGGCGGTCCGCGCTCGCATCGCTCGCGCCGCCGAGCGCGCCGGCCGCGCGGCCGACGCGGTCACGCTCATCGCTGTCAGCAAGACCGTTCCCCCTCCCCGCGTCTACGCGGCCTACCTGGGCGGGGTGCGCGATTTTGGCGAGAACCGCGTCGAAGAGGCGCTGCCCAAGCAGTCAGCCCTACCCGATGACGCCGTCTGGCACATGATCGGCCACGTCCAGAGCCGCAAGGCGCGCGACGTCGTCGGCCACTTCGCCCTGACTCACTCGGTGGACACGGTCCACCTGGCCGAGACACTCCAGCGGCGCGCGGAGACGGCCGCTGTCCAGGTGCCCATCCTGCTCGAGGTCAACGTCGCGGGTGAGGCGTCGAAGGACGGCTTGACACCCGACGCCCTGCTCGTCGCCCTGACGAGGATAGGCGGCCTGTCGCGGCTGACGGTGCGCGGCCTCATGACGGTCGCGCCTATCGCCGCTAATCCAGAGGACGTGCGCTGGGTCTTCCGAGGGTTGCGCCAGTTGCGTGACCAGGTGGCCGCTGCCTTCCCCACCCTGCGGCTGGACCACCTCTCCATGGGCATGACCGACGACTTCGAGGTCGCCATCGAGGAGGGCGCGACGCTGGTGCGCGTGGGCCGCGCCATCTTCGGCGAACGCCCTCAATAGCGAATTACCGCCCCCAGACAATTTATGATAGAATCTTAGACACGCCCAATCTTTGAGTGGAGAGATGCATGCTTCATCACCTGCGGTTAGCGTTTGTGGGCAGCGGCCAGATGGCCGAGGCGATGATCAAGGGGTTGCTCGACCGGGGCATGGTCGCGCCCGAGGGGGTCTGCGCCAGCGGCCCGCGCCAGGAACGCGCCGACTACCTGCGGACGCGCTTTGGCATCGGCGCGACGACCAGCAACCGTGAGGCGGTCTACAACGCCGACGTGGTGGTGCTGGGGGTCAAGCCGCAGATGCTGCCCCACGTCGAGCCGGAACTCCGCGGCCTGGTCCGCCCGGACGCGTTGGTGCTGAGCATCATCGCCGGCGCGCGGCTGCGCAGCATCGCGAGCGGCCTGGGCCACGCGGCCCTGGTGCGCGCCATGCCCAACACCCCGGCCCGCATTGGCGAGGGCATCACCGTCTGGACCGCGACACCCCAGGTGAGCCTGGACCAGCGCGAGCAGTCCCAGGCGATTCTAGCCGCCCTGGGCGAAGAGTTGTACGTCGAGGACGAGAGTTACCTGGACATGGCGACCGCGCTGAGCGGGACCGGCCCGGCCTACATCTTCCTGGTCATGGAGGCCCTGATTGACGCGGGCGTCCACATGGGCTTCTCGCGCTACGTGGCCGAGCGGTTGGTCCTCCAGACGATGCGTGGGTCGGTGGACTTCGCCCGTCAGAGCGGCAAGCACCCGGCCGAGTTGCGCAACCAGGTGACCAGCCCCGGCGGTACGTCGGCCGAGGCGCTGTACCAGCTAGAGAAGGGCGGGTTGCGCACGGTGCTCTCCCGCGCCGTCTACGCCGCCTATCAGAAGTCGAAGTATCTGGGCGATCTCAGCGAGCAACGCAATCATCACCCCCACGAGTCGGAGTCAGTAGGAGACAGTTGATGTGCGACCTGATTCAAGGTGTATTCACCATCCTTAGCTGGTTGTTGTTTGCCCGTGCCTTGATGTCCTGGGTGGTCCGCGACCCTTATTCTAACCCCATCTCCCGCTTCATCTACCAGGCCACCGAACCCATCCTGGCCCCGTTCCGGCGTGTCATCCCGCCCATGGGCATGTTTGACATCAGCTTTATCGTCGCCATTTTCGCCATTCAGTTGCTGGGCGGCGTCCTGCTGGACGTGGTGCGCCAGGCCGGGCTGTGCTACCGCTTCTAAAGCCGCTGCCGACGGGAACAGGTTGCCGCTTCCCGGTACGGGTCCAGCCCCGCGCCAGCCGCGACGAGGTGGTCGGCGTGCAGGAGGGTCACCTTCGGGTGCGGCTGACCGCGCCGCCGGTGGAGGGGCAGGCCAACGCGGCCCTGGTAGACCTGCTCGCCCGTCGGCTGGGCGTGCGTCGCTCCGCCGTGTCTATCGTCAGTGGGGAAACGGGGCGGCTCAAGTGGGTCGAGGTCGAGGGCCTGACGCCTGAAGAGCTTATCCACCGGCTGGGGTTAGAGGACGTATAGACCCTAGCCGAGGCTAGAGGGGGGGCGAGGCGAGGACTGGCTCAGGGAC
>CAZFUK010000340.1:0-6004 GCA_964522005.1 uncultured Anaerolineales bacterium
ACAACCTCGACCCGCAGCAGATGTCCTTCCTGGTCGAGATTGGCGTGGCGAGCATGCTGTACGAAGGCCTGGTCCAGCTTGACACCGACCTCAAGGCGGTCCCTGGCCAGGCGGAGAGTTGGACCCTCTCACCCGACGGTCTGACCTGGACCTTCAAGCTGCGCCCCGGCCTGAAGTACAGCGACGGCAAGCCGCTGACGGCCAAGAACTTCGAGTACGCCTTCAAGCGCGCCGCCGACCCCGTCCTGGGCGGGCAGTACCAGTCCAGCACCTTCGACATTGAGGGCGCGGAAGCATACGGCACCGCCGACCCGAAGACCACGAAGCCTGAAGACCTCCAGAAGTTGCGCGACGCGATGGCCGTCAAGGCGCTGGACGACACGACCCTCCAGATCAAGCTGGTCAAGAAGGCCGCCTACTTCCCCTATATCGCCTACCAGTGGTTCGGCTACCCGGTCCGCGAGGACATGGTCGCCAAGGGCGAGACGTGGTGGACCAAGGGCGAGAACCACATCGGCAACGGCCCCTTCATGCTCAAGGAGCTGAAGGAGAAGGAAATCGCCCGCTTCGTGCCCAACCCGAACTGGCGCGGCCCCAAGCCCATCGCGGACGAAATCCAGTACCGCTTCATCACCGACTCGAAGGTGTCGTTCGAGGCCTACAAGAACGGCGAGCTGGACATCATCGGTCTGGCGGCGGAAGACAAGGCGACGGCGGAGAAAGACGCGACGCTGAGCAAGGAGATCCTCATCGCGCCTGGCTCGTGCTCCACGGGCCTCATCTTCAACCAGACCAAGCCCCCGTTCAACAACCGCGACGTGCGCCTGGCCTTTGCCAAGGCTGTGGACCGCGACGCCTATGCCCGTGACGTGCTCCAGGGTCTGGCTGCTCCATCTCTCTCCTGGATGCCGGAAGGTATTCCGGGCGCCAAGGCCGACTCGGGCGCGGCGCAGAAGTATGACCCGGCCGCCGCCAAGGACCTGCTGGCCAAGGCCGGCTTCGCCAACGGCCAGGGCCTGCCTGAGGTCAAGCTGACCTACAGCTCCAGCCCCCGCAACAAGATCCGCAACGAGTTCCTGGCCGGCCAGTTCCAGAAGAACCTGGGCGTCCAGGTCACCCTGGATCCCGTCGAGCCGACTACGTACACTGCATTGACCAAGAGCGTGGAGACGCAGCCCCAAATCGCGATCCAGGGGTGGTGCTCGGACTACCCCGACCCGCAGAACTGGCTGACGACCTACTGGCGTTCGACGGCCTTCGCCAAGCGCTATGGCTACTCGAACCCGGAGAACGACAAGCTGATGGACGCGGCCGACGTCGAGACGGACAATGCCAAGCGCCTCTCGATGTACCAGCAGGCCGAGAACACCATCCTGGAGAAGGACGTTGCCATCGCTGTTGTCTACAAGAGCGTGACGCCCTATCTCGTCAAGCCGTACGTGACCTACGGTAAGGTGACCTCGCACGACGTGGACTTCCCCGGCTGGTTCGAGCCGTGGAAGCTAGGCTTCAAGCGCTAAGCCCCCACCCTCGGCCCCCTCTCCCGCCTCTGGGGAGAGGGGGTGTCCGAAGGGGCATATGCCGATACGTCCCTTCGGTACGTTTGTTGCTATAAAGCTTACTCAAAGATGCCCCGGGATGGAGGAGCGGTATGGCACAGTTCATCATTCGTCGCCTACTGTGGATGGTTCCCACCCTGTTCATTCTGGCCTGGATCACCTTCGCCCTGATGCACGCGGCGCCGGGTGGCCCCTGGGATACCGATCCCAGCCGCAAGCAGCTCGATCCGCGCACCGAGCAGCAGCTCAACCGCCGCTTCGGCCTCGACAAGCCCCAGTATTTCAACTCGGCTGGTGACCCCACTCGTCCCTGGACCTATCTCGACAGCCAATTCTTCAACTATATCTTTAAAGCCGTGCAGGGCGACCTCGGCGCCTCCTTCCGGCGACGGGGCCAGGATGTCCAGGACATCATCGGCCGAGGCCTCCCCTACTCGGCCCGGCTTGGGGTAATTGCCTTTGCCTGGGCCACTATCCTGGGCTTAACCCTGGGCGTCATGGCAGCGCTCAACCAAAACAGCTATATTGACTACGTCAGCGGCTTCCTGGCGACGTTCTTGCGCTCCGTGCCGAGCTTCGTCCTGGGCATCTACCTGATCATCATCTTTGCCACGTGGTTGAAACTGGTACCGGTCATCCAGAATGACTGGGGCGGCATCACGCCCTACATCTTGCCGTCCATCGCGCTCGGCGCCCCGACCATGGCCTTCGTCATGCGCCTGACGCGCGGCTCGATGCTCGAAGTCATCCGCCAGGACTACATCCGCACCGCGCGCGCCAAGGGCCTCGGTGACCGCGCCGTGATTATCGGTCACATGCTGCGCAATGCCCTGATTCCTGTCGTCACCATTCTCGGCCCGGCCTTTGTCGGCCTGGTCACCGGCTCGTTCATCATTGAGAACCTGTTCGCCATTCCGGGCATCGGCCGCCTGTTCGTGGAGGCCATCGGTCAGCGCGACTACCCCATGATCATGGGCACGACGCTGTTCTACGCTGTGCTGGTCGCCGTCGCCAACCTGGCGGTGGACGTCACCTACGCCTTTATTGACCCGCGCATCCGACTATCCTAGTGCGTATTGCGTAGTGCGTGTTCCGTATTTCGGAAATTTCCGCTACAATGATACGAAATACGGAATACGCATCACGCAATACGTCTCACGCCTCACCCAACGGAGTGACTGTATGGCCGTCTCGACCGCAAAACCGTCCACCGCGCTGGGCGCGGAAGCCCAACAGATTCTGGCGCGACCGCCACGCGGCCTGTGGGCCGACGCCTGGATCCGGCTGCGCCGCAACAAGGCCTCCATGGCCTCGTTGATCTTCATCATCCTGCTCACGCTGACCGCGATCTTCGCGCCGCTCATCGCCCCGCATAACCCCCTGGCGCAGGACACGACCAACAGCTTCCGCCAGGCAGCCTGGGTCCACACCGACGGCAAGGATAGCGGCACGTGGGACTACCCGCTGGGCACGGATAACCTGGGCCGCGACGTCTGGAGCCGTCTCATCTACGGGACACGCGTGTCGTTGACGGTCGGCCTGGTTCCCATGCTCATCGTGGTGTCGGTCGGCATGTTCTTCGGCCTCGTTGCCGGCTACTCGGGGGGCCTGACCGACAACCTGATCATGCGCGTGATTGACATCCTCATCGCCTTCCCCGACCTCCTGCTGTTTATTCTGGCGACGGCGACGCTGCGCGACACGCCGCTGGGCCGCACCTGGAACGGGTTACTCCTCTTGTTCCTGGTGCTGTCCTTGTTAGGCTGGACCGGCGTGGCGCGTCTGGTGCGCGGCCAGGTCCTCAGCCTCAAGGAGAAGGAATTTGTGGAGGCGGCCCGCTCCATCGGCGCGCCGACGTGGCGAATTCTGTTCACCCACCTGACGCCCAACGTCATCTCGCCCATTATCATCGCCGCCGCCTTCGCCGTTCCCGGCTACATCATCACCGAGGCTATCCTGGGCTACCTGGGCCTGGGCGTGCGGCCGGCCGTGAACCTCGACGCGCCGTTCCCCACCAGTTGGGGGTCCATGATCAACGAGGGAAACAGCGCCATCAGCAACCAGCCCGCCATGCTGGCCGCGCCGGCCCTGGCGGTCGCCCTGGTGTTCATGGCGTTCACCTTCCTGGGCGACGGCCTGCGTGACGCCCTCGACCCGCGCATGAAGCAGTAGCCAACGGTAGGGGCGCGGTCTCCGCGCCCTGGGCGGGGAAACCCCGCCCCTACGATGGACCCTCAGACCTGACAGGTTTCTGAAAACCTGTCAGGTCTTTTTTGGGCAACGTTTGCCCTCCCCACCGTAGCCCGCCTATAATTTCGGGATGTTCCTCTATCCTTGTGCCGGATAACCTAATATGCTGAAACGCCATCTGTGGCTGTCCCTGACCCTGTGCCTCCTCGCCGCCGTCACGCTGGCTTGCCGCACGACTGAGCCGCCCCCCGTCCCGACGCCCGCGCCCGCCCCAGCCGTGACCGGCCAGGCCGGCGCGACGACCGCTCCCCCCACGGCCCCGCCCACCAGCCCGCCCCGCCCGGGCGCGACGCCGCAGCCCAGCGCCACCGTGACGCCCATCCCGCCGACAACCACCCCGACGCCCGACCGCACCCGCGAGGCCGAGGCGCGCATCGTCACCCTGGACTACCGCCTGCCGGGCGACCCGGCGACCCTGGACCCGATGCTCGCCCAGTCGGGCGATGAAGCCTCGCAGAACCTCGTCGGCATGCTGTTCATGCGCCTGACGCGGCTGGACTCGGCCACCGGCCAGCCGAGGCCCTGGCTCGCCCGCGAGTGGACGGTGGACGGCGTCACGGTGACGGTCAAGCTGCGCGACGACGTGCCCTGGGTCCGCTACAACGCCGAGTCGCGTCAGGTGGAGCCGGCCAGGGACGCGCAAGGGCAAGCCCAGCGCGTCCAGGCGGCCGATGTTGTCTACGCGGTGCGCCGCGTCCTGGACCCGAAGAATGGCGCGGACACCGCCGATCTGCTCTACATCCTGCGTGGCGCCCGCGACTACCAGCAGGCGGGCGCGCCATTCGAGCGTGTCGGCGTGCGCGCCCTGGACGCCCAGACGGTCCAGTTCGTCACGACCTCGCCCGCCGCCTACTTCCCGACGCTCATGGCCCTGGGCCTGATGGCGCCCGTGCCCCAATGGGCCGTCGAAGCGGCGGGGACGGGCTGGACCGACCCGGCCCGAATCGTCACCAGCGGACCCTACGCCCTGGCGGAGTGGACGCGCGGCAAACAAGTCACCCTTGTCCGTAACGCTCAGCATCCCGACCGTGACAGGGTGCAGACCGAGCGGCTGCGCTTCCCCATTGTGCCCGACCTCGGTCAGGCATATACCCTGTTCGCCAACGGCAACCTCGACTCGGTGGAAGTGGCTGAAAGCGAGCGGGCCAATGCGGAGAAGGGCAGCGCCTCCGGCCGACCGCTTCAGATGGTCCCCAATGGCTGTACGACGTTCGTCGGGCTGACGACTGACAAGCTGCCGCTGGACCGGCCCGACGTGCGCAAGGCGCTGGCCGCCGCCATTGACCGCCGCGCCCTGGTGGACCGTGTCGTCAAGCTGGGCCTGCCGACCCTCCACCTGGCCCCGGCGGGCGTCTTCGGCGCGGTCACGGGCGACGAGGGCGGCCTGGGCTACGACCCGGACGCGGCGCGGCGTTTCCTGGCCGAGGCCGGCTTCCCCGAAGGGCGAGGCTTCCCCACGCTGACCTACGCCTACAACACCTGTGACTCGCCCGCCTGCCAGGCCAACCAGGCCGTGGCGGAGGCGCTGCGCGACATGTGGCAGGGAACGCTGGGCATCCAGGTCAAGCTCGACAGCCTGGAGTGGCCCGACTACCTCCAGCGCATCAACCGCCGCACGCCGGTAGACCAGATGCCTCACGCCTGGCGCATGGCCTGGTGCGAGGACTTCCCCGACGAGCACAACTGGCTGTATGACGCCTTCTATGTCAACGCCCCCGGCAGCTACAGCCGCGCGCGGCCCGGCCGCTTCGATGAACTGGTGGCGCAGGCGGCGCGCGAGACGGACGCGGGCAAGCGCGCCGACCTGTACCGCCAGGCAGAACAAGCTCTCCTGGTGGACGAGGCGCGGGTGGCGCCCCTCTTCGCCACCGCCGCGCCGTGGGTCAGGCAGCCCTGGCTCACGCGGCAGTATATGATTTTCGGCGGGCAGAACTTCGACGAGTGGAAGCTGGATTGGGAGGCCAAGCGCAAGGCGCTGGGGAAATAGAGGAGGCGGCCCTATCCGACGCTGCCTCGCCTACGCAGCAAGGGATGCAGGAAGGGGGTAGAGACGTGACTTTTCACGCCTCTACCCCCTTTCCCTTGCCAGCGGGCTGGGGGGGGCGTTTCGGCACACTGGACAAATTTGAGGTTTTCTGGACTCATAAGGGTCTAGCGACCCGTCCCCCCATCCACGAGAGGAGGTGACCACTGGA
>CAZFUK010000341.1:0-5999 GCA_964522005.1 uncultured Anaerolineales bacterium
ACCCCCAGCTCTTCAAGCCGATAGTGATCATTCAGTAGGTGACGTGGGTTGCGGCTAAACCGGTCGACTCGGTACACCAAAACTATGTCGAACTTCCCACGTTCAGCGTCTTTTAGTAGCCTATTCCCGTCTGGCCGCTCGATTAGAGGAATAGTTCCTGTGATGCCATCGTCACGATAGTACTCTACCACCTCTATCTGATGGAGCCTACAGTAATCACGCGCGAAGGTGATCTGGGCGTCTATCGTCCTGGCCTTCTCTTGTTCATCGCCAGAAA
Source organism: uncultured Anaerolineales bacterium (assembly GCA_964522005.1). Taxonomy (GTDB): domain Bacteria; phylum Chloroflexota; class Anaerolineae; order Epilineales; family JAHCIE01; genus JAHCIE01. Next base: position 278 of record CAZFUK010000341.1, read on the forward strand.
CACGTGCATAGACAGCTGCCCTGACGGTGATTTCATGCTCGGTCTGCATAGCAGGTTCCTCTTGTGATGTGCGTACAGCGTGGTAAGTATAGACAAGCGAGGGGACGAAGTCTACCCACCCTCCGTGAGGTGAGTACAAAAACCACAAGGTCAAACCCTCTGGACTCTGCAGCGGCTAGCAACTTAGCTCCTTCCACGCGATTCTCTAAAGGAATCAGGCCAGCTACACCCTGGTCCGAATAGACCCTGTAAATGTCCAGACTCTGCTCTTGACAGTAATGACTAGTCTGCTTAACCTGCCTATCAACATTGCTAGACCCTCCTTCAGCTGGGAACTTCGCGCGTAAATTGCCGCCCGACAGCTGGCTTGGCTTCTCGTCCCAACGCGATAGTAGTTAGCGGCCTTCATTCGTTATCCTCTTAGGTCGAGATGGTCACGTCATCTCTATACACGGCACGGCAATTGAAGGTGGATCCGGATTGTCCGACATAAACCTGTCTACTCCCCAGTATCGATAATCCGCCAAAGGCGCCCGGTAGGGCATAGAATGACGTATCGCACTACATGCTTAGGCTCTTGGCGGCTCCAGCGGACGATGTCAGGCTCTCCCCAAACGGGCTCTGGGTACCGCCTTCGGATTTCGCGAGCGTAGTCTTCGAGGTGCTGAAATGAGGGGATTCTGGTATCAGCCATGCAGCCCTCGAGAGGGCCAGATGCCTGGCCCCAATCTCGCAGGTGTAGGATGGGTGAGGGTGTCGTACGAGGCTGGGTTTACTCCCTCTGCTCGCCCGACCAGGCCCTGCCAAGATGTTGGCGATGTGGAGCTTTTGCTAGGTCTGGCGCGTTCGTGAAAGATGGCTTTTAGGCGCTCTTCGCACAGTAGGGCTGAATGCCCCCCACTATTCGTGGTTTGTGCCTCATCGAGCCTTTTACGGGGGCCGCTCCGGTTTCTCGACCAAGGACACCTGCAACTCGTCCAGGGTGCGGAGGGTAACCTTCCCTGCGGCTTTGCTAGGAGACAGAGGCAGCAAGTGTGGTGCGGCGGTTCCCCAAGGTTATAGATACTCCGTAGCCGCTACCCAGTATCTAATTATACTCGGAAACGAGCACGTTGTAAAGGGGGAACAGCTTAAGAACTGTCTGACCAGCTGATACGCGCTAGTCCTCAAGCGCGAGGCTATGGTACAATAGGCTCTAGGAGATATAGCATGCCTGAACACCATTACGTCAAAGTCAATATCTCGCTGCGAGACGATGTCTATGCCAAGCTGATGGAGCTTGTCGAAGTCTCAGGCCTGTCGGTCAGTGGTGCGGTCACCTTAGCTGTAGTGCGGATCAACATCGAGCAAGCTACGAAGGAGCCAATAGACCGACGAACATGGGGGCTCGTGGAGCCGGCCGCTGAGGCACCACCTGCGCGGTCGGAAGACGCAGATTGAAGGAGTCCTCTCCGCCACTTCCCGCCTTCTCTGCCCTATCGGCAGCTCCTATGAGCGCCGCCTCTAGTCGAGTTGATTGATGATGCCCTGGCAATAGGCCTACTCCGATCGCATCATGATCCCGCTACGTTATCCCCCTCCCGTACCCGTCATTGTCGTCGGCGTATTTTGTCGGCCAATATGGCGTTGTCGGCTGGCTCCACTTCTGCTTCCTTCTCGTATTCAGGGTCTACTTTAAGTCGCTCAAGATGTGCATGCAGAAGGATTTGGACGGCCCGAAGCTGTCGTTGCGGGTCAGGACGATAGAGGCGGCGAATGGCGATGAACGGAAATTCCGAGCTGGTCAGTTTTTCTTTACTCATGGTTGCTCCTGGCCATTAGTCTCTCAAGCATCATGCACGGCCACTTGTGTCTGTCAGGCGAGTTCGCATCTGGCACACGCCAGACAGGCCCCAGAAGACCATCAGAGTTTTGAGGCCCTTGCTTGATCCGCCACTCGCACGTCACAAGTATTGGAAGTCGCGGGAGTCGGCCGAGACTCACTGCGTTGACAGTTTCCGCGATCCGCTCCTGGGTTGCGTTATCCTTAGTCACTACCAAAATCGTCGGCATGCCCGTGTACTGGCGCTTGAAGAGGTAGCGGTCGCGGTAGGTGTAGTAGCGACTGAACTTGGCGCGGTAGTCCCGCATGTTCATGGTGCCTCGGTCATACTCAAGGAAGAAGCCGAACGGGACGCCGGCATGGCGGTAGACGCCATAGGCATCGGGGCGGATCATCCGCTCGCTACAGGCTGCGGCATTCCACCACTCGACGACGGCATCGTTACTGCCTCTCGCCCTAAACTGTTGAGCGGTGCGGTAGAGATTGATAAAGAGCGCATTGACGCCCAGCGTATGCGCGAAGTTCTGCACCAAATTAGCCCGTGAGCCGAAGGGATGGTCAGCCCCACCTCCAACCAGGCCGGTGTGACGAATGGCAGCGCTGACCGACAGCCCCTGGTGAGCAGCGGTGAAGGCCACGCCTGCCGGCGTCAACTCCACCAGCCCCATAGCAGCGACCTCCTCCCCCACCTCTTCCGGTCCGACGTACCGCAGTAGCTCCAAGTTTAGCAGGCGATCCAGGTGGGCCGTCGCCCAGGTCAGGCTCCAGTTCATCACCGTCGCTATGTCTGAGGCGGAGAGGAACGGATGCCGACCAATGAAGTCCATGAGCGCCCGATCGGTCGCCGTCAGCTCACGCGCGATGCCGCCCCGCCTCTGCCCTGCCCCCTGCGCTCCCTCTGCCAGCCTCCCATCGACAAGCCCTGGGATTGGTCGCCCACCCGGGCGTGGTTGAATGGCCGGCGCCCGTAGACGCTGGACCAACCCCTCGGCCTGGAGGCGGCGCTGACTGCTGGCAGGGGTCATGTCGAGCTGACCTGCTCGCGCCTGGTCCCATGTCGTGACGACCGCCGCCAGCTCCGCTTCGCGTCGGACCTGGCTCACATCTTCCAGGAGCCAGCGCCAGCCTTGCACACGACCTATATGCGGCGTCGCTACGAGGAGTGGGGGCAGCCGGCCAGCCTGGGCGCGGCGCAAGGCCAGCAACCGATTGAGCAACGGGCGATAGGTGTTCAGCGCGACCAGGCCCAGGTCCGGGATGAGGAGGTACTCCGCGCTGACAGCACCCCAGGCAAAGGCGGCGTAGGCGGGAACCTCGACGCGGCTGAGGCTCTTGGCGGTCGGTGGGTGGTAGCGTCGCCTCCAAGGGCGTTCCCAGGCCAGCAGGTCAGGCGGGCTCGACTGCAAAGCGGCCAGGGCGCCTAGAAGGTCGTAACTGGCGACGAGGTGGGGCAGGCCAGGGAAGAGGTCGAGTAAGTCCTGCCCTCGGATCCGCGCGCGTCGCGCCAGGTCCCTCGGTTCGACGCCCTCGGCTACGGCCAGTGTCGCTAAGCCCGGGTCGGTCAGGTAAAGCAAGGACGCGCTGTGACCTGAGCGAAAAGGGGATTGCAGCGCCCCAACCGCCCCCGTCTCCCGCAGGCGGTTGAGAGTGCGGTAGACGCTCGCGGTGCCGCTCAACCCATTGAGGCGCGCCAGGAGCTTGACCGAGGCGAACGGCAGACGCACCAGGAGCAGGAGGAGCCGGCGCTCGGCCGCGGTCAGCGCTTGCGCCCCCGCTTCGGCGTCTCGCCACGCAACCTGACGTCTCATTCAGCCTCCCCGTCCCCAGTCACGGCCTCACCTGACTCATCCAGCGGTCGGGCCTCGCCCACGGGCTGCACCCGCGACGCCGCATGGGGCTTCGGCTTGGCCTTGCGGTGTTCGCTCCGCCCTTTGACCGGCTCGGCCTCCGGCTGGACCTGTGCCTCACGGCGTGGTTCAGCCCCTCGGTTGACGACCGGCCCATCCGAGCCTGTCTGTTCCGCCGCCCGCTGCGCCTCGCGCGCCAGGTCCACGCGTGTCATAGCTGCCTGAATCTCGGCCTCGACCACGCTACACTCGCGGCCATACTGCTGGGCAGAGGCAGCGGCCAGGGTCGCCTGGGGGGCCAGGTCACTCGCGGGCGGGGGATCCAGGCGGACCGAGAAGGTCGGCAGCCGCTCCCCGCCCACTGAGAGCCGGGCGTAGCACTGATAGTCGCCCAGTTCTACCAGGTCCTGGACATCCACCGCGCCGCCCAGCTCGGGCGCTAGGTAGCGCGCGTCCTCCGCGCTGGTGTGAAAGGCAAACAGGCCATCCAGGTTGGCAAAGACCATCGCCCGCAGGCTCCGCCCCTGCTCGCGGTCCAGCGCCTCGAGCCGCGTGAGGCTCTGCGTCGCCAGGACCAGGTTGGCCCCATACTTCGCCAGTTCGGCCAGGATGGCTTCGTAGTCGGCGCCCGGCATGGTGTGGAACTCGTCCACAATGAGCGTCACCGGCCGTCGCCGGCCCTCAGCCAGGTTCGCCTGCTCCCCAACGGCCAGGGCCACCAGGTTGAGCAGCGTCCCGCCAATCAAGGCCGCCGTGTCCTCACCCACCCTCCCCTTGGCGGTGTTGACAATAACAATCGAGCCGCTCTGCAGCCACGCGGCGGGATTGACCGTCGAACAAGGTTGGCCCACGACAAGCCGGGCGGCCAGGCTGCCGGCGAAGCGCTGGACCTTCGTCTGCACCGGATTGATAATCTCGGTCTGCAGCCGTCGGTCGAGCTGGTCAAAGTAGCCCGTCCACCAGGCCTTGACGACGGGGTCGGTCACCAGGGACAAGACCGTGCCGCGAAAGGGCGATTGGTTGAGCAAGGCCGGCACGGCCAGAAGGGTATGTTGGCGGCTCCGCCCCGCCGGGTCAGCCTGGCAGATAGCCTGGTTGGCCTCAAACAGGGTGAGGAGCGCGAAGCGGAAGGCGTCCTCCATGCGTGGCCCCCAGAAGCGGTCGAACTCACGGCGGAAGATAGACAGGGTATTGGCGACGGCCTTGTCACGATCCCAACCCAGCCCTGTATCCAGTAGGTTGAGGCCAAAGGGGCGAGCGAGTTGGCCCGCATCCAGGTAGACCACGGCGTCGTGGCGGTCAGGTGGCACAAGCCCAAGAGCGGCCTGGGCCAGGTCATGGTGGGGGTCCACCAGGATGAGGGCAGGGCGTTCCCTACCGACTCCCGGCGTGGTCATGACGTAGCGGGCGAGTTGGAGCAGGAGCGAAGACTTACCCCGCCGCGTCTTGGCGACCAACAGCAGGTGGCGGCGGAGCAGGTCGTCAGGGAGGGCCACGGGGACCGTGTGGCCCTGGTGTGTCGAGACGCCGATGCGGCAGCCGCGCGATACCGTCGAGGGCAAGGGGAGCCAGCGGCGCGCCGTCGTCCGTTCGACGAGGGGGACGTCGGCCTGGGCCTGGGGCAGGTGCCAGAGGCCCGCCAGTTCGCGCGTGTTGAGGATGGGCAACGTCCGGACCGGGGAGAGCGGCGCGAGGGCGCGCAGGTCTCGCTCTCTGAGGTCACAGGGCCGAGGCAGGAGGCCGTTGCCGGCCGCCAGGTTGAATTGGCGGTACGCCGTCGTCAGCCGCGCGAGGCGCCCCTTGACGTCGGCGCCAGGCACGTCCAGCGGCGCGAACACCGCCAGCCGCAGCTCCGTCACATACGCAATGCGGCTCACCTTCTCCTGAACCAGGCGCATATCGTAAATTTGGCGTCGTCCCAAGCGGCGGATCAGCCAGAGGAGGGACGGAACCGGCAGGGCCAGGCCGCCGATGAGGCCGCCGAGATGGAACCAGTCACGGGCGAGGTACCATTGATAGCCCTGAAAGCCGAGGGTAGCCGCCAGGAGCAGCC
>CAZFUK010000342.1:0-3466 GCA_964522005.1 uncultured Anaerolineales bacterium
CATCACATACTACGCTACTTCACATCCATCAACTCGACATCAAAGATGAGGGTGGAGTTCGGCGGGATGACCGGGGGGGCGCCACGCGCCCCGTAGCCCAGGTCGGGCGGGATGACGAGGCGGCGCTTGCCGCCGACCTTCATCCCCGCCACGCCTTCGTCCCAGCCCTTGATGACCTGGCCGGTGCCCAGCGCGAAGGTGAACGGCTGGTTGCGGTCGCGGGACGAGTCGAACTTCTTGCCGTCGGTCAGGGTGCCGGTGTAGTGGACGGACACGGTCTTGCCCGCCTGGGCCGTCGCGCCGGTGCCGAGCTGAACGTCGGTGTACTTGAGGCCCGACGGCGTCGTCACCTCTTTGCCCGCCTGGCCGGCCGCGCCCTGACCGCCCGCGCCCTGGCCGCCGGACGACGGGGCGACACCACAGCCGGCCACGGCGACCAGCAACACGAACAGGGGTAACGTGTAACGCAAACGCATAGGGTACTCCTTCGAGAGCGTGATAGGCCAATTGTACACGCGACCGACGCGATTCTCCATTTTCGGCGAGCGCCCCCAGGGTCTCCCCAAACCACGCTATTCCTACGTTTGCCCCACGCCGCACCCGCCGTCTTGTGAACGTTCTTTACACGGTTCGGGTACAGAGAATAACGGGGCGTGAACCCTCCTCGTTCTATAGTGCAGACGCGCGCTATTGGCGCCGGCGCGTCCGGCGTGGCGGCCAGGCGGCGCGGGCTGTCCATCGTTTCTTATGTAGAGGAGGCAGTTGCCATGGTACCCCCCTATGTTCGACTCAGACTCCGCTGGTTGCTGGTCGGCCTGCTGCTCCTGCCACTGCTGATGGTAGCGGCGGGCGCGAGCGCCTCGACGGCGGCGCAGGCCAACTGCGTGACCATGTCCCTCGACCCCCTGAACTCGACGGTCGCGCCGGGCCAGGTGTTCACCGTCAACGTCCGGCTCAGTTCGCCCAACCAGGCGTTCCTGGGCGCTGACTTCGACCTCCGCTTCGACCCCGCCGTCTTGCAGGTGGTCACGTCGGGCGGCGTTCCGGCGACCACGATTGACCAGGGTGACTTCGGCGGCATCGCCCCCGTCAACCAGGCGGATAACACGGTCGGTCGGGTCCGCTACGCCGAAGTCCGCACCACCGGTTCGGTGACGGGCAACTTCACCCTGGCGAGCATCCGCTTTAAAGCGGTGGGGCCGGCCGGCGCCTCGTCACCGCTGAACGTCACCTCGGCCAACGCGGCGACGCCCACCTCGCCCACGAGCGTACTATGCGGGCTGCCCGCCAGTGGCTCCGTGACCATCCCGACGCCCACCCCGACCCAGACCGTCGGCCCCAACACGCCCACCGCGACGCGGACCGTCACCCCGACCGCCACCCGCACCCCCGCCCCGTCGCTGTGTCCCAACATCCTGCGCAACTCGGGCTTTGAGGACGACACGGCCTGGCAGCACCCGGTGACGCCGCGCACAGGCAACTACACCACCGTTGACCGTATCGCGGGCAACCGGTCCATGCGGCTGGGCATCGAGCCGCCGCTCAGCGATGTCTACTCCTACAGCACGGCCTACCAGCAGGTGTCCATCCCCTCCAACACCACCCGCGCCACGCTGGTCTTCTACTACAAGCCGTTCACCGAGGAAGCCGAGTGGAGCGCCAAGGCCGACGAGGATTGGAGCTGGTACGATCCCCGCGCCATCATCGAGGGCCGCGTCAACAAGGCCGAGGACCTGAACACGCCGGACTGGGCCACGGCCCGCGACTGGCAGGAAGCCCTCATCCTCGACTACTACTATCGCCCCCTGGCGACGGTCTTCCGCAGCGCGTCCAACGCCGGCCAGTGGCGCCGCGTCGAGTACGACCTGACGCGCTTCAAGAACCAGACGATTAACATCTACTTCAACGCCCTGAACAACGGCACGGGTGGCCGGCGCACCTGGATGTACGTGGACGAGGTCTACGTCAACATCTGCACCGACCCGCAGCCCGCCACGCCGACGCCGACCGCCACGACCCCGCCGGTGGGCGGCTGCTTCGAGCGCATCATGAACGGCGGCTTCGAGAGCAACGCGGTCTGGCAGAACCCGATTACGCCGTTCAAGGCGGACTATACCACGGCCGACGCCCATAGCGGCGCCCGCTCGATGCGCGTAGGTGTCCCGCCGGGCAACACCGACCGCTACTCCCACAGTTCGGCCTACCAGTCGGTGGTCATCCCCTGGGACGCTGAGAGCGCGCGGCTCACCTTCTGGTTCCGTCCGTTCACCCAGGAGCCAGAACAGGCCAAGGTGGGCGAGGACTGGAAGGACTACGATCCGGGCCGCGTGATTCGCGGCGAGTCGCTCGACGCGCGGGCCGAGAAGACCACGGCGGGCGACTACCAGGAGGCCCTCATCCTGGACCGCAACTACCGCGTCCTGCGCACCATTTTCCGCGCCGAGTCCAACTACGGCGTCTGGGCGCAGATGACGGTAGACCTGACGCCGTATCGCGGCATGCGCGTGGTGCCCTACTTCAACGCCTTCAACGACGGCGACGGCCGGCGCACCTGGATGTTCGTGGACGACGTGTCGCTGGAGGTCTGCTATCCGGGCGGCGCGAGTGAGGCCGTCACGGTGAGCGGCAGCGTGTCGCTTCAGGGCCGCGAGGTGTACAGCGATACGGTCGTGGGCGTGGACGAGATGCCATGCGACCAGACCGGCCCCACCGGTACGTTCGAGTGCGAGGTGGCCCAGGATGAGCCGAACGCGGCCCGCCTGACCGCCGACCACGCCGGCTATCTGCGCGCGGACAAGTCGCTCGGCGGCGATGTGCTGGCCGCCGGGGCTTCGACCGAACTGATCGCGGGCGACATCAACGACGACTGCGCCATTGACATCTTCGACCTGGTGCGCGTCGCCGCCGCCTACGATACCCTGCCCGTGAGCGATGAAGCGGCGGACCTCAACGCCGACGGCGAGATCAACATCTACGACCTGGTCCTGACGGCGACGAACTACGGGCTGTCCTGCCCGACGCCGTGGACGGGTCCCCGGGCCAAGACCGCGCCCGTCCAGACCAAGGGCAGCGCGCTGGTCAACGTCCGCACGCCCGACAAGACGGCCAAGGACAGCCTGGTGTGGGCCGAGGTCGTGGTCGAGGGTCAGGCGGTGTACGGCGCCGATGTGCGCCTGCGCTTCGACCCGACGCGGCTGGCCCCGGCGGCTGACAGCGCCGAACTGGGCGCCTTCCTGGCGGGCGCGCATGTCGCGCTCAACCAGGTGGACGCCAAGGCGGGCACCGTCCGCTTCGCCGCGACCCTCCTCAACCCGGCCCCGGCCGCCAACGGACGCGGCGTCCTGATCCGCGTTCCGTTCCGCGTCGTGGACGGCGTGACGAGCAAGCGCGCGCCGACCGTGCGCCTGGAGCGGATTGACCTGGTCCAGCGCGGCGGCTTCCCGATTAGCGTGGGGCAGTAGGCAGC
>CAZFUK010000342.1:3566-5998 GCA_964522005.1 uncultured Anaerolineales bacterium
GTAGTCAGTAGTCGGTAGTCAGTAGTCGGTAAGAAGTTAGGAAGCCAGTAGGAACTAGTAAGAAGTAGTAGGCAGGGTGCAAGCAGAACGGGGTGGATTTTCCAATGGAAAATCCACCCCGTTCTTGCTGTTCGTTTGTAACGTAGTAGAATTGGCCCGGCTCGCCTGCCCCACCCTCGCCTCACACGGCCATTGAGGGACGCGGAGGCGGCGGGGCAAAAGGAGAGTGCAGCATGACGGATGTCGTTGTGGTGGGTGGCGGTCTGGCGGGGATGGTGGCGGCGTGGCGGCTGGCCGAGCGCGGCGCCCGCGTCACGCTGTTCGAGGCGGGCGAGCGTCTAGGCGGTAAAGCCGGCGCGAAGCAGAACGGCGCCGACTACGACGAACACGGCTACCACATCTTTCCGGACTGGTATCGCAACGCCCACCAACTCATCGCCGAGTTGGGTATCCAGGACCATTTCCTCGATTGCGCCGACTTCCTCCAACTGGAGCCGGGCCAGTTCCCCCACTTTCGGGCCTACACCAATATCACCTCCGCCCGCTACGCTTGGCGCAACCTGACGTCGGGCGTGCTGCCCTTCTTCGAGGCGCTGCTGTTCTACTACGCGGCCCTCGACCTGATGAGCCAGCCCTACAGCTACCGCGCTCGCCTGGACCAGGTCACCATCAGCGGGTTCCTGCGCTCGCGCTTCTACCGCACCGACAACGTCGCCCTCCAGTTCGAGGAGTTGATGCTCAAGGGCATCTCCGTGCCGACCTACGAAGTCTCGGCCATGACCATGCGCAACGTCATGCGCTACTGGGTCCGCTCGCCCGAGCCGATGCACCGCATCCTCAAGGGCAACTTGCAGGAGTTCTTCATCCAGCCCATCCAGCGCAAGCTGGAGAGCCTGGGCTGCCAGATTCAGCTACACCATCGCCTGACCCACCTCGAACCCGCCGGTAGCCGCATTGGCCGCCTGGACTTCCGTACCGCCGACAACCAGACCGTGAGCCAGGTCATTGACCCGCACACCCGTGTCATCCTCGCCATCCCCGCCGAGAAGGTCCCGCCCCTGGTCACCGATGAGCTGTACCAACTGGCGCCCGACCTGGGCAAGATCGCCTATCTCAACGCCCGCCCCATGGCTGCCTTCAACCTGTACTTCAAGCGGCGGCTGCCCAATATGCCCAAGGCGCACGTCAACCTCATCGACTCGCAGTTCGGCATCTCCTTCATCGATGTCTCGCAGTGCTGGCAGGGCTACCCCAACACCGTCCTCAACCTCATCGCCTCGGATTTTACGCCCCTGGAGGACCTGTCCGACAAGGCCGCGCTCAAAGCCCTGCTGGACGACCTGCGGCGCTACTTCCCCGACCTCGTCATGGACGATATCACCCGCATCGACTTTCAGCGGCACGCCCACGAGCCGCTGTTTATGAACGACGTCGGCGCCTGGGCCTTCCGCCCCACTGCCGCCACCTCCATCCCCAACCTCTTCCTGGCCGGCGATTACTGCCGCTCGCACATTGACCTCGTCTCCATGGAGGGGGCCATCTCCACCGGGCTGCTGGCCGCCGAAGCCGTCCGCGCCGACGCCGGCCTGCCCGCCCCGGTCCAGGTGCTCATTCCCCCCACCTACCCCGACTGGCTGCTGCGCCTGGGCAGCCTCGTCCTCCTGCCCGCCATCATCCCCGTCTACCTCGCCGCCCGTTTCCAGGCCTGGCGGACGCCCAATCAGCGCGACACCAGCATCCAGACCGTGGAGGCGGCGCCTAATACGGCTAACACCCTGCGCCGCAAGCGGGGAGGGTGAGACCAACTGGGCCAGCCGCGCCCCGGCCACGCGTCGAGAGACAGCCGGCCCGCGCGGTTGACTTGCCAGAGGCCGTCTTCTTGCTTACACTCTCTAGAGCAGAGCGAAAGGAGTATTCCCCATGTCGGCGCCCCAAGTCGGTGACCTCGCGCCCAATTTAGCCGTGCAGGATGTGGATGGCCGGGTCCTGCACCTGGCGACGCTGTGGCAGGATGGGCCGCTGCTGTTGACCTTCCTCCGCCACTTCGGCTGCCCCATGTGCAAGGCCTTTGTCGCCCAACTGCGCGAGGTCTACCCCGAGCTCCAGTCCCTCGGCGTCGAGATTGCCACCGTTACTATGGGACGTCCCGACCTGACCGCCGAGTTTTGCCGCCAGCAAGGCGTGCCCTTCGCCTGCCTGGCCGACCCGGAGCGCGAGGTCTACCAGGCCTACGGGCTGATTGATAGCTTTGTCGGCGCGACCCACCCCACCACCTGGCTGTCCTACGCCCGCGCGGTCCTGCGGGGGAACCTGCCCCGCCCCATGCCCTTAGGGACGGCCCACGGCCAACTGTCTGGGACGTTCCTGATTGACCAGCAAGGCATCGTCCGCTTCGCCCACCGCAACCAGACGGCCGCCGACAACCCCGCCAA
>CAZFUK010000343.1:0-5998 GCA_964522005.1 uncultured Anaerolineales bacterium
TCCTGAAGATGGGCACCTACGGCCTGATGCGCTTCAACCTGCCGCTGTTCCCCGACGCCTCGCGCCAGTTCGCGCCCCTGTTCGTCATCCTGGCGATCATCGGTATCATCTATGGCGCCTGGGTCGCCTTCGCCCAGCGCGATGTCAAGAGCCTGGTGGCCTTTTCGTCGGTGAGCCACATGGGCTTCATCGTGCTCGGTATCTTCGCCCTCAACGCCCAGGGCCTCAACGGCGCGGTCATGTACATGGTCAACCACGGCCTCAGCACCGGCGCGTTGTTCCTCCTGGTCGGCTACATCTACGAGCGCCGCCACACGCGCGAGTTGTCGGCCTTTGGCGGCATCTGGGCGACCATGCCGGTCTATGCCGTCCTGTTCCTGATCGCCATGCTGTCGTCGGTAGGCCTGCCCGGCCTGAACGGCTTCGTAGGCGAGTTCCTGACGGTGCAGGGCGCCTTCCGCGCCAACCCGCTTTGGGGCGCGTTCGCGGCGGTGGGCCTCATCCTGGGCGCGGTCTACCTGTTCACCATGTTCCAGCGCGTCTTCTTCGGCCCCATCACCGACGCCCACAACGAACACCTGGAGCCGCTGAGCCTGCGCGAGATTCTAGTCGCCGCCCCGCTGCTCATCCTGATGTTCGTCCTGGGGGTCTACCCCAACCTGGTCCTCGGCCCGCTCCAGACGACCGTCGCCCAGGTGTTGCAGCTGGTCGGCACGGCGGTGGCGATGCGGTGATGACGGAGGCGACTATCCAGCAGCTACTCTCCCGTCTGGCCCAGGCGCGGGCGGCGCTCAAAGCCAGGCTTGACGGGTTGCGCGACGAGCGCCTAGCGACCGCCGAGGTGATACCCGGCTATACGATCCGCGACTTGATGGCCGTCAGCGCGGCCTGGGACCAGACCGTCTTGACGGCGATTGAGGCCTATCTCAACCATGACCAGCCGCCCCGTGAGGTCATCGAGGATGTGGAAGCCTGGAACCGCCAGGCCCGTGACCGCCGCCGCGACCTGCCGCTGATGCAGCTCCGCATGAGCTTCCTGATGACCCGAGGTGAGCTAGGCAGCCTGCTCGCCATCGCCCCGCCGGAGACGGTGGACCAGGAGATTGAGTATCCCTGGGGCGAACGCGGCACAGTCCGCCGCCTGGTCGAACGCTACTGCATCGCCCGCGACCTGGAATACGCCGAGCACATCGCTGCCTGGCGAGCGCGCGAGGGAGTTTAGGGAGTAGGCCCGCCGCCGTGTAGGGGTAGCCCCCCGTGGCTACCCCGGCTGATGGCCGATGGCTGATGGCTGGTGGCTGATGGCTGATTGCTGACATCAGAGGCAACTATGGCAGATAGGGGCGCGCTTACCGGACAACTGGGTCAATCCCGGCTCGACCTCCTGGAGGTCCTGAGCGGCGTACCTGACGATGCGTGGGGCGCAGGGGAGTGGGGTGTCCGCGAGGTCCTGGCGCACCTGGCCGCGTGGGATACGGCGGCCGCCACGACGTTGGCCGCGCTGCGGGAGGGTCAGCCGATCCCGCCCGTGGTCGTGGACGAGGACGCCTTCAACCGCGCCGCCACCGAGGAGTTTGTCCCGCTCTCACCCCAGCAGGTGATGGTGCGGCTGCACATGGCCCGCGCTCAGTTGGTGGCGGCGGTCAGCCGCGCGGGTGAGTTGGGCGAGTTTCAGTTTCCGTGGGACGCCGTGGGCAGCCTGGAGAGGCTGGTGCGGGGTCTGGTGAACCACGAGCGCGAGCACATGGCAGAGTTGCGCGCCCGGTACAGTGGAGCCACCGCGTGAGCCTGGAAGTCGGCTGGGAGCGGGTCAGGTTGCGGGCGCTCAGGCTCGCGCCGGGCGTCTGGCTCAACCACGCGCCGCTGACCCTCGAAGAGTTACGGGGCCGCGTCGTCCTGGTGGACTTCTGGGACTATACGTGTGTCAACTGCCTGCGCACGCTGCCCTACCTCGTTGAGTGGTGGCGGCGCTATCGGGATAAGGGCCTGACCATTATCGGCGTCCACGCGCCCGAGTTCACCTTTGCCCGCAGCGCGGACTTCGTGCGCCAGGCCATGCGGGACTACGGGGTAGACTATCCCGTCGTCCTCGACAACGAGCATCGGACGTGGTACGCCTTCGCCAACCGCTTCTGGCCCGCCAAGTACCTGATTGACCAGGACGGCTACCTGCGTTACAAGCGGTTCGGGGAAGGCCACTACGACGAGACCGAGGCGGCGATTCAGACCCTACTGCGCGAGGCGCAGCCCGACGTTGCCCTGCCCGACATCATGCCCGCCCTGCGGGCCGAGGACGCGCCGGGCGCGGTCTGCTACCGCCCCACGCCCGAACTCTACGCCGGAGCCGAGCGCGGCGACCTGGCGAACGCGGAGGGCTACCGACGCGGCGGGGTCGTAGTCTACGCCGACCCAGGCGAGTACGAGGAGCGCCACTTCTACGCCGTGGGCGCCTGGGGCAGCGACGACGAAGCCCTCTGGGCGGCCGGTCCCGACGCCACCCTCATCCTGCCCTACGCCGCCGCCCAGGTCAACGCCGTCCTGGCGCCGAACCCCTCCCCCAACCCCTCCCCTACGAGGGGAGGGGAGCAGAGTAGGGGCGAGGTCACCTCGCCCGCGCCTCCCCCTTCCTTCGCAGGGAAGGGGGCCGGGGGGTTAGGTCCTCCCCGTCTCTACCTGACTCAGGATGGCGCGGCCTTAGCAGCCGGGCAGGCCGGTGAAGACATTCACCTGGCGGGTGGTGAGGCGTGGGTAGAAGTGGACCGGCCGAAGATGTATAATTTAGTCGTCAATCCCACGGTCGAGCGCCATATTTTGCGGCTGCGCGCCGCTGCGCCCGGCGTGGCCCTGTACGCCTTTACCTTCGTCACCTGTGTCAGAGGGACGGAGGACGAAGGACCAATGCCCAAGGACCAATAAGCCAATGTTGCGCGGAACCCTTCTGTACCTATCCAATAATCGCCAGATTCGCTATACCGCCGAAAACTTCAATCTCGCCCAGCGCGCGTCCAGCCGCTTTGTCGCCGGCACCACGATGGACGACGCGGTGCGCGCCGTGCGCGACCTCAACAAGCAGGGCATGCTCGCCACCCTGGACCACCTCGGCGAGAGCGTCGAGACAGAGCAGCACGCCCGCCGCGCCGCCCAGGACTACCTCGACCTGCTAGACCGAGTCCAGCAGACGGGCATCCGCTCCAACGTCAGCCTCAAGCTCACCCACTTCGGCATTGACATCGGCGACGACCTGGCCTACGAACTCGTGGCCTCGGTCGTGGAGCGCGCGCGGGGCTACGGTAACTTCGTCCGCATGGACATGGAGAACCACCCCTACATCGACCGCACGCTAGCCATTTACCGCCGGCTGCGCGAGGCAGGCCTGTCCAATGTGGGCGTCGTCATCCAGTCCTACCTGTACCGCAGCCAGAACGACATCCGGGCGCTGATGCCGCTGGGCCTCAACGTCCGCCTGTGCAAAGGCGCCTACCTGGAGCCGGTTGACGTGGCCTTCCCCAAGAAGAGCGATGTGGATGCCAACTATGTCGCCCTGGCGAAACTCTTGCTCGGCCCGGAGGCGCGGGCGCAGGGCGTCTACCCGGCCTTCGCCACCCACGACTCGCGCATGATCGAGATCGTCCAGCTCTTCGCGGCGGCGCAGAAATTGCCCAAGGATAGTTACGAGTTCCAGATGCTCTACGGGGTGCGGCGCGACCTCCAACGCGAACTGGTCAAGGCCGGCCACAAGGTGCGCGTCTATGTGCCCTATGGCCGCGAGTGGTACCCCTACTTCATGCGCCGCTTGGCCGAGCGCCCGGCCAATGTGGTGTTTATCCTGAAGAACCTGTTGAAAGATTAAGGCCATGATTAACTTCCCATCCGACCTCAACCTTGGCCCGATTGCCCCGGCCCTCGCCGTCGTGGCGACAGGGATTCTGGTCATGCTGGCCGACCTGTTCCTGTTCAGGGCCGAGGACCGCCACAACACCGTCTGGATCGCGCTTGGCGGTCTCATCGGCGCCTTCCTGCTCACCCTCGGCTACTGGGGCCAGGTGGCGGGTGGCCCTGTGACCGCCCTCGGCGGGCTGGCGATCCTCGACCGCTTCGCCCTGTTCCTCGACCTCATCATCATCCTGGTCACGGCCATCGTCATGCTCCTGGCGGCCGAGTACCTGGTCGAGCAGAACATCGAACACGCCGAGTTCTACACCCTCATTCTCTTCTCGGCGTCGGGCATGATGCTCATGGGCGCCAGCGCCGACCTGATGACCCTCTGGGTCAGCTTCGAGACCTTCTCCATCGCCCTGTACGTCCTGGCCGCCTACGCCCGCCCCAAGGTGGAGAGCGAGGAGGCCGGGCTGAAGTACTTCTTCCTGGGCGCGTTCTCGGCCGGCTTCTTCCTGTACGGCATCGCCCTGACCTATGGCGCGACGGGCACGACTAAGCTCGCCCGCATCGCCGACTTCATCCAGGCCAACGCCGCGACCATCGCCGCCAACAACATGCTCTACGTCGGCCTTGGCCTGATTCTGGTCGGCCTGGGCTTCAAGGTCGCCCTGGTGCCCTTCCACCAGTGGACGCCCGATGTCTACGAGGGGGCGCCGACGGCGGTGACCGCCTTCATGGCGACGGCGACCAAGGCAGCCGGCTTCGCCGCGCTGCTGCGCGTCCTGTTCCTGGCCTTCCCCCAGATCTCGGGCGCCTGGTCGGGCATCCTGGCGCTGCTGGCCGTGTTGACAATGATTGGCGGCAACGTCATCGCCCTGTCGCAGCGCAACATCAAGCGCATGCTGGCCTACTCGTCCATCGCCCACGCGGGTTACATCCTCATCGCGGTCGTCGCGGGCGGAGCGCAAGCCGTCTCGGCGGCCATGTACTACATCCTGGTCTACGCCCTGATGACGCTGGGCGCGTTCGCCGTGGTCATCGCCCTCAACCGGGGCGGGG
This sequence comes from uncultured Anaerolineales bacterium, assembly GCA_964522005.1. Taxonomy (GTDB): domain Bacteria; phylum Chloroflexota; class Anaerolineae; order Epilineales; family JAHCIE01; genus JAHCIE01. The sequence goes on from CAZFUK010000343.1 coordinate 4,939, forward strand.
CCGAGGTGCTTAACTTCGAGGACTACGCCGGCCTGGTGCAGCGCCGCCCCGGCCTGACCCACGCCCTGGCCGTGTTCATGTTCGCCCTGACCGGCTTCCCCCCGCTGGCCGGCTTCGTCGGCAAGTGGTACATCTTCGACCTGGCCGTGCGCAACGGCTGGGCGTGGCTGGCCGTCGTCGGCGCCCTCGCCAGCGTGATCTCAGCGGGCTACTATCTGTACCTCGTCGTCCTGATGTACATGCGCCCCGCGCCCGACAACGCGCCCGCCCTCGGTGGCGCCCAGGGCACGGCCGGTCTTGCCGTCGCCCTGACCCTCATTGGCACGGTGCTGCTGGGCATCTTCGCCAGCCCCGTCTTCAACCTGGCCCAGAGTGCGCTGCTGGCGGCGCGCTAAAGCGGGTGGTGGTGGGTGGGTAATACGTGGTGGTTTTGGGACTTGTAACGCGCCGCGTTATGATGTATCATACTCATGAGTGGCCCATCCTACGGTGCTAATCCTTATACCCGAATTCCTATTTACCGCCCACTGACGCCCCACCCACCGCACCCCCTACCTACCCTTCCTCGCTAGAAGGAGCCGTGTGTGCACGATTTCGAATTGCTTTGCCCCCCCGGCATGCCGTGCCGACCCAATTTTTGGAATGTGCCCGAATGGGCGCAAATTGGCCTGTACATGACCCTGGCCCTGGCGTCGCTCATCCTCATTTTGGGCATCCTGTGGCGCATTCGTCTGTGGCGGCGCGGGCAGGGTGAGTTCCGCCTCGACCATCTGCCGGAACGCCTGCGGCTGCTGTTCAACTACGGCTTCCGCCAGGACCGCATCAACCGTCAGCCCTACTCCGGTCTGATGCATGCCTCCATTTTCTGGGGCTTCGCCACCCTGCTCATCGGCACCATCCTGGCGACCATTGACGCCGACATCGCCCTGCCCCTGATGCAGTTCAAGCTGCTCAAGGGCTGGTTCTACCTGGGCTATAAAGTCGTCCTCGACCTGGCGGGGCTGTTCTTCGTCGTGGCGCTGGGCCTGGCCTTCTACCGCCGCTACGGCGCGCGCTTCCC
>CAZFUK010000344.1:0-5973 GCA_964522005.1 uncultured Anaerolineales bacterium
AGGACCGCCAGTACGACGTAACGTCGCATGTGTCTAACCTCCCTGTGTGACCGATCGTGAACGTGACATGGACGCCAGATAGTTGGCCTCTCAGTTCCTTCTATCTGGGGGTGGAAGAGGGGCGGTACTGTCGAGTGAACCTCCTTTCGCCTGCGGCCTGGAGAAAGCGGATGGAGATGTTGACTGGGTAGTCCAGGCTCTTCGCCGCCACGTCCAGTCTTAAGGAATCCACAATTCGAGTGGTTGACTCTCATCATTAGAACGTGTCGGGACCGGAAAGGATACGGGCGAGCGCCTCAATCTTTAATGCAGGATTAAGTCGGTGGCTGCTGTGTTACCTTGACCCGAGTGACTCCAGCACCAGACTGAGGACCTGGACCGCGCGCAGGTAGTGATCTAGCGACAGGTGTTCGTGGGGCGTGTGGTCCAGGGCCGAGTCACCCGGCCCGTAGGCCACGATGGGACAGCGCCAGCGCGGCCCAACCACGTTCATGTCGGAGGTGCCGGTCTTGTCCTTGAAGGCCGGCGTGCCTCCGACGGCGCGAATCGCCTGGACGAAGCTCCTGACCAGGGCCGTGTTCTTCTCGGCGCGGAAAGCGGCCTCGTGACCCGCGAAGGTCAGGCTGGCCTCGCCGGCCCAGGGCGCGACCGTGTCGGCCAGCGTCTGGGGCGGGAGGTCGAGGGGCAGGCGGACGCCAATGGTCATCTCCAGGCTGTCATACAGCCCGTCGCTGTCGGAGCGGATGTGGCGCAGCGAGGGCAGGGCCTGGTCAAAGGCGCGCCCCCGTCCCTGGTTGAACTCGGCGCACCAGCCCGCCACGCGGTTCCAAAACTCGACGGCGATCTCCGGCGCGCCCGGCGCCTGACCGGCTGTGTGCGACATGGGATGACGCAGGTGGTAGCGCATCAGCAGCCGCCCCTTGTAGCCCAGCGTGACCCGGTCCCACTGGCTCGGCTCCCCAATGACGCACAGGTTGGGCTGGTAGCGGGTAGCGGCATAGTGCGCCCCCTTAGACGAGGCCGCCTCTTCCTCCACCGCACCGATGACGACCACCTGCCAGTCGGTCGGCACCTGAGCGCGTGCGGCAGCCGCCACGAAGGTCGCCAGCGGCCCTTTGGCGTCCACACTCCCCCGCCCGTACAGCTTGCCGTCCTCCTGGCGCACCGGAATATCCCCTGGCACGGTATCAATATGGCCGAGCAAGACGATCTGGTGCGGGCCGGCGCCGCGTACCCCCACCGCGTTGCCCGCTGCGTCACGTTCCGCCTGGAAGCCGAGCGCGGCCATGCGCGCGACGAGCCAGGTGACGGCGTCCGCCTCGTAGGTCGAAAGGCTGGGGATGCGGACGAGACCTTCCAGGAGGTCTACGGCCTGTGTATCGGAGAGAACCATAGGCTGTGTCTCGACTTTGCTAGTGGCCGCTGGGGCTACTTGAGCTGTTGCATGAGCCGCGTCTCGGTCTTGGCTTCCAGGTCGGTCAGGCTCAACCCGAAGACGCGGGCGAGGCTCTGCTCCGTGGCCGACCGCTGCAACTGGCGGAAGCGGTCCAGGGAGACGGACGCCCCGTCGCCCGCCGCCTGGCGCGCCTCGGTCAGGCTCACATCGGTGAACGAGCGGTAGAAGTCCAGGTAACGCTCCTGGCCGTACTCCTCAATCAGCGTCTCTGAGACGGCGGTAGCGTAGGCATAGGCCACGCCCAGGCTGACCGGCGCCTGCTCCAGCGTGTCTATGCCCGTCAGGTCGGCCAGGCTGATGGCGTTCGGCCCCCGCGTGCGGAGGAACTGGTCTAGCGCCGCGCGGTTCGGCTCACCCGCGAACATGCCCGCCGCTCCCTCAATCAGCCAGGGTGGGGTCCAGGGCCGCGACCAGCGGGACAGCGTCAGGTGGGTCAACTCGTGCTGGACCGTCTGAAGCCGCGTGTTCTGCACCGCGCCGCCTCGAAACACCGCTTCATTAATGTAGAGGACGCGGCCCACGGCCAGGATGCCGCTCGGCGTCAGCAAGTTGTTGAACCGCGCCTGGCCGATGAAGTCGTGGCCGTTCTGGCCGGTGACCTGGCTATACAGGTCAAGGCTGTCAGGCGCGACGAGGATAGTGACCGGCTCGACCAGCGCCCCCAGTCGTTCGGACAGGTTGGCGTGGGCCTGCTCGGCCGCGTCCAGGATGTCGCCCACCTCTTCCCCCGGCCGATGAAAGGCCAGAAAGTGCGGCGTGCGCGTCGTCGCCACCAGCCCCCGGCTCCAAAACGGCGGCGGGTCGCCCGCCACGCGGGCCAGCCGCCAGCCCGCGTCGCCCCGCTCGAAGTCCACGGTCAGGAGGTAGCGGAACCAGTTCTGCTCCGCGCCCCTGAGGGCGAAGACCAGCGTGACCAGCGCGCCGCGAATGGCGGCCGGCTGGCCGTCGCGCTGTTCGACCACGCCGGGCCGGGCCGGGTCCACCGCGAACAGGTCTAGCTCGAAACGGCTAAACGGGACGGCGCGGGCGAAGGCGAACGGCTCAGCCTGGCCCAGGTACGCCGCCGCCTCCGGCCCAACGCGCCGGTTAAACCCGTCCTCATCCCCCGTGCGCACGGCCTCGGCCAGCCCCCGCAGGACCCCTCGCGCCTCGGCCGCCGCCTGCGCCAGGGTGTTGGGTGTCGGCGTCGGCAGGGGGCTGCCATCGTCGGCCAGCGCGGTGGCAGAGCCGGCGGCCAGGTCCATCTGCACCGGCGGGAAGCCCGGCACGCGGAGCGTCGCCCCCGTCCCGCGCGGTCGAGCGAAGGTCAAGGCGCCCTGGTTCGCCTCCCCCACGCGCCACGCCTCGCCGGGCGCCAGGTCGGTGGCGAGGCTGGGCGTGACGTCGCGCGGCGATTGCGGCTGGCCGTCGGCCACGAGGATGGCATCCCCGCCGCTCACGGCGGTCGGCCCCTGGAGGTCGCGGATTCCGGCGTTGAGAAAGCTCAGGTCCAGGGTGAGGGCGTCGCCTTCGAGCCGCGCCGCCTCCAGCCGCAGGACCAGCGGCGCGCGCCGCGCGGCTACGCTCAGGCCCAGACTCACCCGTCGGGGGAGGGGCGTTGGGGTCGCCGTGGGCGTTAGAGTCACCGTCGGCGACGGCGAGGGGGTTGGCGTCACCGTCGGCGGCGGTGTCGGCGTGAAGGTGGGCGCCGCTGTTGGCGTCGGGGTCGGCGGCGGCGTCTGTGCCGTGCAGGCCGACAGAGCGAGGCTCAGCCACAGGCCGAGCGCCCGCACGGCCAGCCCCACGCCAGCCCGGCTCCCCCTTGTCGTGCCGACACCTCGACCTACCATCGCCTCTCCCCTAGTCCCCCTGGCTGCTCCCCTCCGCTAGCGTTGGCCCGACCCGCTCGCCATGTGTCACCAGGAGCAGCGCCCAGGCGGCTGCGCCGACCAGCGCGATACTGGCGATGGACGCGCCGACGGCACGCGGCCCAATGGCCGGAATGGCCCAGCCGGCCAGCCACGTGGATCCGGCCATCGCCAGTGTCACCAGGGCGTTGTCCAGGCTGAACACCCGCCCGCGCAGCCGGTCGGGCACGATCTGCTGGAGCATGGTCGAGCTGAGGGTCCATGTCGCGCCGCTGCCGATGTGGGCGATCAGGACAAAGAGCGCGGCCAGCGGCAACTGCCTCGCCTGACTGAAGGCGATGTAGCCCAGGCCGTTGAGGATATAGCCCAGCGTGACCGACCAGCGCATGCGCGTCAGGCTCGGGCCAACCCACCGACTGGCAACCCACGGACCGAGCAGGACACCCAGGCCGCGCGCCGCGTAGAGCCATCCGATACCGGCATCGCCCTGACCAAAGAGTTGCACCGGGAAGATGCTCAGCAGGAGAATGGTTCCCGCGCCCAGCCCCCAGCCCATCTTGACCAGCAGAAACGCGCCCACGGCCAGGTGACGCCGCGCATAGTCCACCCCGGCCCACAGCTCGCTCCAGCCGCCCCCGACTCGCCGCGCCGTCCCACTATGCGCCTCCGCGAAGCGTCCGCGAATCGACAGGATAAGCAGCGCCGAGGTTAGAAACGACAGCGAGTTGACCACAAAGGCCGTGTCGCGGCCGAGCCAGGCCGAGACGAGGCCGCCCGCCGCCGCGCCAATCGCCAGCATGGCGCCCCACGTTACTTCCACCAGGACGTTGGCCGTCAGCAGGTCGGACCGCGCCACCAGGTTGGGGATGGCGGCCTTTTGGGCCGGCTGGAAAAAGGCCGTCACCCCGCGCAGCAGGGCCGTAATAATGTAGATCAGCCAGACCTGATCGGGCTGGCGAATGAGGATGAAGCCGAGGGCGAGCACGGCGCGCAGCAGGTCCGCGCCCACCATGAGCTTGCGGCGGTCAAAGCGGTCGGCCCACACCCCGGCCAGCGGGCTGAGCAGGGCGGTCGGCACCTGGGCGGCGATGATAAACAGGCCGGCCGCGCCGGGCGAGCCGGTCAGGGACAGAATGAGGCCGAGCACGGCGACGTCGTTGAACCAGTCGCCGGCGTTGCTGCCCATCTGGGCCAGCCAGAGTTTGCGGAAGTCCGCGTTGCTGCGGACGAGGGTCCAATAACTGGTTTGGGCGGTATAGCTCACGGGAAGAGGCTCCTGACGGCAATGGGCCAATTATAGCGGTTCAGGCATCGGCGGCTAATTTGGGGGAGACGCGCCATGTCGCGTCTCTACCCAGTAAGCCTACCCGCGCTCCGGCCATCTATCAAGCAAGAGTATCCTCTTTCTAGCAGCCTCCCGGCGCTCAGCGTGACAGCCGAAGGCTTAGGCAACAGAGTAATATGATGCGACAAGACGGAAGTGAAGGGGTGAAGTTGCGGCGGGTAGCCGCCACGCGCTACGTGTCGCCCTTGCGCGAGGGCGGGTCGCTGCCGGCCATCGTCGAGGCCGACGACGACGGCACCTATGTGCTCAAGTTTCGGGGCGCGGGCCAGGGACCCAAGGCGCTCATCGCGGAGGTCGTGGCGGGCGAGATTGGCCGCGCCCTCGGCCTGCCCGTGCCCGAACTCGTCCTGGTGGACCTGGACCCCGACCTGGGGCGGTCTGAGCCGGACTACGAGATACGCCAGCTCATCGAGGCCAGCGCCGGCGTGAACCTGGCCCTGGACTACCTGCCGGGCGCGTTCGCCTTCGAGGCGCTCAACGCGCGCCAGTTGGACGCGGCGCTCGCCTCGGCCATCGTCTGGTTCGACGCCTACGTCACCAACGTGGACCGCACGCCGCGCAACACCAACATGCTGCTCTGGCACCGCCAGTTGTACTTGATTGACCACGGCGCGTGTCTGTACTTCGCCCACACCTGGCAGGACTACCAGGCCCGCAGCCGCGCCCCGTTCAAGCCCATCAAGGAGCATGTGCTGCTGCCCCGGGCGAGCCAGTTGGCCCAGGCCGACGCGACGCTCAGCCCCCGGCTGGATACCGCGACCCTGGCAGGCATTCTCGCGGCCGTGCCCGACGAGTGGCTGGCGGGCGAGGCGGCCTTCGCGAGCGCGGCCGACCACCGCGCCGCCTATGTGGACTTCCTGACTCGCCGCCTGGAGGCGCCCCGCCTGTTTGTCGAGGAGGCCCTGCATGCCCGATCGCTGCTCGTGTGACTACGCCATCGTGCGGGTGGTGCCGCGCGTCGAGCGGGAGGAGTTCCTGAACGCCGGCGTCATCCTCTTTTGCCGCACGCGGCGCTTCCTGGCCGCGCGGATCGCCCTGGACCGCGCCCGCCTGGCCCACCTGGCGCCGGACCTGGACCTGGACCTCGTGGCCGAGCAACTGGACCAGATTCCACTGGTCGCCCAGGGCGGGCGCGCGGCTGGACCCATCGGCGCGCTGCCCCAGTATGAGCGGTGGCACTGGCTCGTCTCGCCCCGCTCCACCGTCATCCAGGTGTCCCAGGCCCACTCGCTTCTGTGCGACAACCCGCCCGACATGCTGGAGCGTCTGCTACGCTGGGCCGTTCGCTAGGGGGCGCCAAGTATGCTATACTGGGGCGCGGTGGA
>CAZFUK010000345.1:0-5963 GCA_964522005.1 uncultured Anaerolineales bacterium
CCATGGCGAAACCGCCATGCCCAATGGTGCGCGGGACGAGGTAGACATCCATCTTGCGGGTCGCCTGGATGCCAAGCGTCCCCTCCACAAAGGCGTGGGCCGCGTCGGCCTCGGCCTTGAGTTGGTCCAGGTCGCGCTCGGCCGCGCTGCGGGTCAGATAGTGGAAGGTACAGCACCTGCTCTCGGCCCGCGCCCACTGGACCCCCGCCTCGTCGTCGGGCGGCGGCGCCAGGTCCACCGTCACCTGGGCCACGTTGTTGGCCGCGTTCTCGTCGCCCTGCTGGATCAGGTCCTTGGCGTCCAGGTTGACGACCAGGGTTTGCGGCCCGCTCAGTCCCTCGGTGTTCCAGGCCCATTCCACCACCGTGTTGGCCGTGCCGCGCGGCGGCGCGCCCGGCAGCGTCGCCTCGGTCAGCAGCCTGTCCTCGCCCTCCGTCCGCAGGTAGACCGCCGCCTGGATGTTCCGTAGGGGCCGGCCGCCTCCGTTGTGCGCCGTGATGCTCAGGCTGAGCGTGTCGCCGCTGGCGGGCGGGGCCGGGTAGACGGTCAGCGCGTCCGCCGTCGCGTATAGGTCGCCGGGTGTCTGCGCCGCCTCCACGTCCGACGCGGCCAGTCCGACGAGGACCAACGCCAGGAGGCAGAGGACCCGCAGCCACGCCCTGGTCGAGGCCGGGCCTGTAGAGACGTGACATGTCACGTCTCTACAGGGGGCAGGCCGGTCGGTCATCGCCCGCCCCCGAACCCCTGCAAGGCGCGGAAGACACGCTCCTCGGTCGTCAGGCCGGCGTCGTTGGGGATGGCCCGCACGGCGGCCTGCGCCTCGGCGGCGCTGTAGCCCAGGCTCGTCAGCGCCTCGATGACCTCGGCGTCGGCGAAGCCAAAGCCGGCCGTGGCCCCCGTCACCCCGACACTCGCCAGGTCGAGCTTGCCCTTCAGGTCCACAATCATCTGCTGCGCGGTGCGGCGGCCTACGCCCGGCACCTGGGTCAGCACGTCCACCTGCCCCGCCGCGATGGCTGAGCGCAGCGTCTCCGGGCTGACGCGCGACAGGATGCCAATCGCCATGCGCGGGCCAACGCCCTTGACGTTGAGCAGTTGCTCGAAGATGTCTAACTCCGCCTCGGTCATAAAGCCATACAGGGCCAGTTCATTCTCGCGCACATGCAGGTGGGTGTGGAGGGTGATACGGCTGCCCAGCGCGCCCGCCTGGTCGAGCACCGTGGTCGGGACGCGCACCCGCAGGCCCACGCCGCCGACGCCCACCACGACCGTCGAGTCATCCTGCGCCAACAATACACCATCCAGAGAAGCTATCATCACGCTCTTTCCTGTAGACGGGTCTGGGCAGATTATAGCCTGTTTGACCCCGTAAGTCTAACCCTGGAGGGGTTTGGCGAAGCACCCACAGGCTCCTATAATGTAAGGCTGAATGGGAACCGACCGAGGGGGTTGGACGTAGAGAGAGTACGAGGTCGCCCTTTGAACGCCAGCAACGCCATTGAAGTCAGCCGTGTCAGTAAGGGTTATAACGGGGTCGCGGCCGTCCAGGACCTGAGCTTTGAGGTCCACACGGGGGAGGTGTTTGGGCTGCTGGGGCCGAACGGCGCGGGCAAGTCCACCACCATCCGCATGCTGATGGACATCATCAAGCCCGACAGCGGTACGCTCCACATCCTGGGCCAGCCCATGAGCGACGCGCTCAAGGACCGTATCGGCTACCTGCCCGAAGAGCGTGGGCTGTACCGCAGCGCCCGCGTCCTGGAAACCCTGGTCTACCTGGGCCAACTTAAAGGCATGGCCCGCCCTGATGCTCAGCAGCAGGCTGGCCGCTGGCTGGAGCGGGTCGAGCTAGGGGCGTGGGGCAAGCGCAAGCTCAACGAACTCAGCAAAGGCATGCAGCAGAAGGTGCAGTTGGTGGCGACCATTCTGCACCGCCCGGCCCTGGTCATTCTGGACGAGCCGTTCTCTGGACTGGACCCGCTCAACATCGAACTGGTCAAGGACATTATGCGCGAACTGGTCGAGGCCGGGACGACGCTGATTCTGAGCACCCACCAGTTGGCCCAGGCCGAGGCCCTGTGCCACCGCCTGCTGCTGGTCAATCATGGCCGCGCCGTCCTCTACGGCGACCTGGCGTCCATCCGCGCCCACTACACCGAGAACGCCGTGCGGCTGGACGTTGACGGGGGGCTAGACGGTCTGGCCGGCATCCACCGCGTCGAAGCCACAGGCCGCGACGTGGTCGCCTACCTGGACCCGGGCGTCACCCCGCAAGACCTACTGCGCCAACTGGTGGCGCGCAACCTCGTCGTGCATCGCTTTGAACTGGCGACGCCCCCCCTGGACGCCATCTTCATCGCCGCCGTCGAGGGCAGCCGCGTCGCCCCCTGAAAGCGAATGCCATGCGCAAGATTGTCGTGATCGCCCTCCGCGAATTTATCACCAACGTTCGCCGCCCCGGCTTTATCTTCGTCACGCTGCTCATCCCGGCCCTGGGGCTGATCGGCACGCTGGTCGCCGCCTTCGCGGGCGGCTCGTTCGCGCGCACCGTCGGCCAGCAGTTCACTCCCATTACGCGGCCCGTCGGCTATGTCAACCAATCGCCCCTCAGCCTCCCCTCGACCGCCGACTTTATCGCCTACCCGGACCTGGCGGCGGGCCAGGCGGCGCTGCAGGCGGACAAGATCGGCGCGCTGGCGCTCATCCCGACCGACTACATGGCGACGGGCCAGGTGACCCTCTACACCGAGGGCAACGAGTTGTTCGGCAGCGAACTCGGCACAACCCGCCTGCGCGAGTTCCTGCGGAGCGGCGTGCTGAGCCTGGTCAACGACCCACAGGTACGCGAGCGGGCGAGCCTGCCGGTGCGTCCCACCGTCGTCCAACTGGGCCAGGGCGGCCGCTCCACCAGCTTCAACCCGTTGAGCTTCATCGTCCCGTTCCTGCTGTCCATTCTGCTCATCGTCAGCATCTTCACCGCCTCGGGCTTCATGCTCCAGAGCGTCAGCGAGGAGAAGGAGACGCGGGTGATGGAGGTATTGCTCTCGTCGGTGTCGCCCACCCAGTTGCTGGCGGGCAAGATCCTCGGCCTCGGCGCGCTGGGCCTGCTCCAGGTGAGCGTCTGGCTCGGCGGGCTGGCGACCATTGCCCTGGCCGGCCTGAGCGTCCTGTCCCTGGTCAGCGGGGTCCAGATTCCCGCCTCCACGCTGCTGCTCGGCGGCGTCTACTTCCTGCTGGGCTATCTGCTCTACGCGACGCTGATGGCCGTCAGCGGCTCGATTGCCACCTCGCTCCGCGAGGGCCAGCAGGTGGCGGCCATCTTCACCTTTTCCGCCGTCATGCCGCTGTCCTTCAGCAGCCTCATTCTGCCGCGTCCCAACGGCCCGATTGCCCAGGCGCTCAGCCTGTTCCCGCTGTCGTCGCCCATGATGATGATGCTCCGGCTCGCCGTGACGACCGTGCCGCCGTGGGAGATCGCGCTGAGCCTGGCGCTGTTGGCCGGCTTCCTCCTGTTCGCCATCTGGGGTGGCGCGCGCGTCTTCCGCGCCGGGCTGCTCATGTACGGCAAGCGGCTCTCAGTGGGCGAAATCTGGCGCGCCCTCCGCACCGCTTGAGCCACATGGAGACTTTAATATGACTTCAGCTGTGGTCACCAACACCCAAAAGCATACCTATGTCCTACCGGTCGTGATTGAGAAGGATTCTGATGGTTACTTTGCCTTCTGCCCCGCGTTGCAAGGTTGCTACACCCAGGGCGAATCGTTCGAGGAAGCGTTAGACAATATCAAGGACGCGATGCGGCTGCACATCGAAGACCGGCTGGCGGACGGTGAGACGATCCCCACTCGCGAACTGGTGAGCCTGGCAACGCTGGAGATCGAGGTGTGAGTCAACGATTACCACGTGTGACTGCCGCTCATGTGATTCGCGTTCTCGAACGTCTGGGCTTCACTCTTGCACGTTCAAGCGGAGGCCATCTCATTTACAAAAATGACGAGGGCCGCCGCGTCACCGTCCCCTATCACGCTGGCAAGATACTCCATCTGAAGTTGCTGAAGAGTATCCTGGTTGATGCAGGTCTGACCGAAGAGGAATTTGCCGAGCTACTGTAGCTCGATTGGCTCTGCTCGTATGAAAGTCAGTGTCATCTGCACCGTGAAAAACGAGGCCCACTCGCTGCCGCGCCTGCTCGACTCGCTGCTGGCGCAGACGCGGCCGCCGGATGAAGTCGTCGTGGCCGATGGCGGCTCGACCGACGGCACCGTCGCGCTGCTGGAGGGCTACGCCTGCCGCGCCCCCTGGCCGCTGCGCATCCTCCACGCCCCCGGCTCGAACATCGCGCAGGGGCGCAACCAGGCCATTGAGGCGGCGACGGGCGACGTCATCGCCTCGACCGACGCAGGCGTGTGGCTGGAACCCCAGTGGCTGGCCGACCTAGCCGCTCCCCTGGCCGACCCGGCGGTCCAGGTGGTCAGCGGCTTCTTCGTGCCCGACCCCCAGACCGTGTTCGAGACGGCGCTGGGCGCGACGACGCTGCCCACTGTCGAGGACGTGCGCCCCGACCGCTTCATCCCGTCTAGCCGCTCGGTGGCCTTCCGCAAGTCGGCCTGGGCGGCCGTGGGCGGCTACCCGGACTGGCTGGACTACTGCGAAGACGTGGTCTTCGACCTCGCCCTACGCCAACACTCCCCCCACTTCGCCTGGGCCCCCGCCGCCATCGCCCACTTCCGCCCGCGCCCGACGCTGCGCGCCTTCGCCCGTCAGTACTACCTGTATGCCCGTGGCGACGGCAAGGCCGGTCTCTGGCCGCGCCGCCACGCAGCCCGCTATCTGACCTACGGCGTCCTGGCCCCCCTGCTGGTCGCCCTCGGCCGGCGGTGGCCCGCCCTCTGGCTCGGCCTGCCACTGGGCCTGGCCGCCATGCTGTTTACCCCGTACAAACGCCTGCGCCGCCTGACCCACGGCTGGCCCCCCGCGCGCCGCCTGCACGCCGCTGCCTGGGCGCCCGTGGTGCGGCTGACCGGCGACCTCGCCAAGATGGTCGGTTACCCGGTCGGCGTCTGGTGGCGCCTCCGTCAAAGGTTCAAGCGATGACTGACCTGGCCATCATCATTGTTCAGTACAACGTGCGCGACCTGCTGCGCGACTGCCTGCGCTCGGTGTTCGCCAGCGTGGGCGACATCAGCTACACCGTGACCGTCGTGGATAGCTGCTCGACTGATGGCAGCGCCGACATGGTCGCCGCCGAGTTCCCCCAGGTCCGGCTCATTCGCGCCCCGGTCAACGGGGGCTACTCCTACGCCAACAACCTGGGCTTGCGCGCGGTCGGTTTTCGCCCGCTCGCCGACGAAGCGCCGCACCCCGCGCCACCCCGCTTCGCCCTGCTCCTCAACCCCGACACCCTGCTCCCGCCCACCGCGCTGGCCGACATGCTGGCCTTTATGGCCGCGCACCCAAAGGCGGGCGCCGCCGGCCCGCGCCTAGTCCTGGCCGACGGCTCGCTGGACCTGGCCTGCCGGCGCGGCGAGCCAACCCTGGCGACAAGCTTCTACCGTCTGACGGGCCTCAGCCGCCTCTTCCCGCGCAGTCCGCGCTTTGGCCGCTACAACATGACCTACCTACCCGAGGACCAGGTCGCCCAGGTCGACTCGGTCGTGGGCGCCTTTATGCTCGTGCGGGCTGAGGCCATTGAGCAGGTGGGCCTGCTGGACGAGCAATTCTTTATGTACGGGGAAGACCTGGACTGGGCCAAGCGGATTCGGCAGGCCGGGTGGGAAATCTGGTATAATCCAGCCGTGGTGGTGCGGCACTACAAGCGCCAGAGCAGCCGGCAGAACCCGCGCGCGGCCCGCGAGTTCAAGCGCGCCGAGCTGCTATTCTACCGCAAGCACTACGCCGCCACCACACCGCCCTGGCTGCGTGGGCTGGTCCTGCTGGGCTTCGGCCTGCGCGGCGGCCCTGAC
>CAZFUK010000346.1:0-1055 GCA_964522005.1 uncultured Anaerolineales bacterium
TTCGGAAATACAGCCGCCGCCAGGGTGCGTAGAGTAGGATACAAGGGTTAAACGGAAGAATAAGTGAGTTGGTGCTGTTTGGAAGGAGACGACTGTGTTAGTGTTAGGCCGACGCGCTGTCCAGCACGATGTTCACAAGGGCCAGGAACTGTTCCGTCAGGCGCAGCACGCCCTGGACCTGGGCGACCTGGATAAGGCCCTGTCCCTCGCGTATGCCGCCTGTGACGCCTACGAGCAGGCGAAGCACCGCGACGGCCAGGGCTATGCCCACCGCCTGGCGGGGCGCGTCCTGACCGCGTTGGAGCAGCCCGGCCTGGCCCTGGGCCACTTCGCCCAGGCCGTGGACCTGCTGAGCGATGCCCACGACCAGGTCGAGGCGCTGCTGGGTCTGGCGGAGGCGCAGCAGGCCGAGGGCGACGCGGAGGTGGTGACCACGCTGGGCCGCGCGTTGCAGCAGATTAGGAAGCTCAAGACCGCGCCCGACCGCGCCCGCCTGCTCCACCGTGTCGGCTACGGCTTCTACGAGGCCGAGGCGTGGGCCGAGGCCGAGGCGGCCTACCGCCAGGCGCTCGACCTGACCGACGACCAGCGGGACGCCGGCGTGCGCGCCACCCTCCTCCTGGAAATGGGCAACGCCGTGGCGCAGTTGGAGCGCATGGACGAGGCCCGCCTGTGGTTCAAGCGTTCCGCCGCCCTCGCCCGCCGCGTGGGCGATCTGAAGGGGCTGTCCGCCGCCCTCCACGGTCAGGCCGTGACGTACATGGCGGTGGGGCAGGCCGAGGCCGCGCTGAAGCTGTTTGACGAGAGCTTGCGGTTGAAGCGCCAGGTGGGTGACGAGGTCGGCGCGGCGTATACTCTGTATGAGATGGGCGTCATGCACGCCTCGCTGGGGCAGTGTGACCAGGCCATGCCGCTGCTGGAGGATTCGGTCGCCCTGTACGAGGCCGTCGCCGCCCCCGAACTGGAAGTCGCCCGACACGAAGCTCGACGGCTGGCCCGTCGCCCTCTTCGGCGAGGACCCGCCGCAACGTGTCCGTCACGCCGCGGTCGTCATC
>CAZFUK010000346.1:1065-5959 GCA_964522005.1 uncultured Anaerolineales bacterium
GGAACTGGAAATCGCCCGCGCCGGGTTGCACTCCTACGCCCTGGCCTGCTAGACCCGCCGACATAGCCCGCCCAGCCGAGAGGCATCGCGTCTGTCCTGCCCAGGACGGAGCGATGCCTCTCCCCTGTTCTGGGGGCGTTTTGTGTCTGGGCCAAAAGTGGGTATGATAACGGCGACGGTACCGTTAGCCACAGGACACCAAGAGGGTGTGAGCCACGAGGAGGTAGCAGTGTCAAACAGGTTCGTCAAATATCACGGGCTAGGGAACGACTTTATCCTGGTAGATGCGCGCCACCGGCCTGAACTGGCGGGCATGGGCGAGCTGGCCGTCGCCGTGTGCGACCGTCACCAGGGGGTCGGCGCGGACGGCCTGGTGTTCGTGCTGCCCGCCCAGGACGCCCACTTCACCATGCATATCTTCAACAGCGACGGCAGCATCGCCCGCATGTGCGGCAATGGCATCCGTTGCTTCACGCGCTTTGTCTATGACGAAGACCTGTGGGACGGCGAGGGCGACCTGGTGGTGCGCACGGCGAGCGGCCTGCGGACCACCCACATCGTCCAGGCCGAGCCGGGCCAGTTTCTCGTCCGCGTCAACATGCAGCCGCCCCGCCTGGACCCGGCCGATATCCCGACGACGCTCGGGCCAACGGCCGGGCACGGCCCGGTCCTGGATGTGCCCCTGGAGGTCAACGGCCAGACCCTCGCCGTGACCTGCGTCAGCACCGGCAACACCCACGCCGTGATCTTCGTGCCCGACCTGGACCAGGTAGACCTGCTCACCCTCGGCCCGGCGGTCGAGCGGCACCCCGCCTTCCCGCAGCGCACCAACGTCCACTTTGTCCAGGTGCTTGACCCCTATACCCTCCAGATGCGGACCTGGGAGCGCGGGGCGGGCCTGACGCTGGCGTGCGGCACGGGCGCGTGCGCGGCGACCGTCGCGGCGGCGCTGACGGGGCGCGCCGGCCGACGCTGCACGGTCTACGTGCCCGGCGGCCATCTCAACATTGACTGGCGCGAGGACACCGACGACGTGTATATGACCGGGCCGGCGACGCGCGTGTTTGAGGGCGAAGTCTCGCCCGAGTGGGTTGGCGTCCTGGCCCAGGAGAGCGCTTGATGCGTAGCGCCAGGCCAGGGGTTGGGGTAGACGCGAGGCTTCACCGGCGGCAGGAGGGAATGGGAAGGATGTTTAGACGACGAGGCCGAGGGTGGAAAACGGGGTTGGTCATTTGGACCGCCACTATCTTAGGGCTGGTGGCCGGCTGTCGGGCTGACGTTAGCCCGTCCATCCATACGCCGGCTACGGCTACGACCGTACCCACCGCTGCGCCTCAAGCTACGCCGCTTGCGACGGCTACCCTCCCTCCGACGGTAAGTGTGCCCAGGGCTGCGCCGGCTCTGCCCAGCCCCAGTCGGACCGCCCCCACGCCTGCTCAGACGGCTAGCCCGACGGCCAGTTCCTCCCCGGCCCCGTCTGTACAGAGTTCCACAGGCGCCCGGAGCGCGGCGCCTCTTCCAACTGCCGCCCCGCACAGTCAACTCAAGGTCCAGGAGTACCCCGTGCCACGCGGCTCCCATCCCCATGATGTCGCGCCCGCCCCCGATGGAACGGTGTGGTACACGGCCCAGGCGACGGGCGAGCTGGGCCGCCTGGACCCAAAAACAGGCCAGACCCATCATATCAAACTGGGGGTTGGCTCAGCCCCACACGGCGTCATTGTCGGACCAGACGGCGCACCCTGGATCACCGATGGCGGCCTCAACGCCATTGTGCGGGTAGACCCGCAGACCGACGGGATCAAGGTCTACCCCTTGCCCGCCGGCTCAGCCAACGCGAACCTGAACACCGCGACGTTCGACCGGCAAGGGGTTCTCTGGTTCACCGGCCAGAGCGGCGTCTACGGGCGGCTCGACCCAACCGAGGGACAGGTCCAAACCTTTCAGCCGCCCAAAGGTCCCGGACCCTATGGAATCACCGTCACCCCCAACGGTCAGATCTACTACGCTTCATTGGCCGGTAGCTATATTGCTCGGATTGATACACGTACAGGCGCCGCGACGGTCCTGACGCCACCTACCGCTGCCCAGGGAGCGCGGCGAGTCTGGTCCGACTCACAGGGGAACGTCTGGGTCAGCGAGTGGAACGCCGGTAAGCTGGCGCGTTACGACCCAATCGCCAACAGTTGGCGCGAGTGGAAGTTGCCGGGCGCCAATCCCATGACCTATGCCGTCTATGTGGATGTCTTTGATATGGTCTGGGTCAGCGACTTTGGCGCGAACGCCCTGTGGCGCTTTGACCCGGCACGGGAAGCCTTTGACCTGTTCCGCCATGAGCAGCCCAACGCGAACGTGCGCCAACTCCTCGGCAACGCTCGTGAGGTGTGGGGGGCAATGTCGGGACAGGACAAGCTAGTAGTAGTGCGGTATCCGTAAGAATTTGAGGGCAATGGGGGGGCGGAGCGGAGAGGGCGATGTGGGCGGGAGGACAGACAATTGCCTCCCGCCTCGCGTTATTACTCGCTACGGCGCAGCAGTGGCAGGTAGAGGCTGGGGAACTGGGGGCGGCTGACGGCGACACGCAGCGGGGTGGTCTGCTGGAGCGTCAGGCCCGGCCCGGCGAGCGCGGTGTCCGGCGGCAGCGCCCACAGCGCGGTGTCTACCGCGATTCGAGTTCCCACCGGCTCGTCTATGGCGATGCCGTGATCCCCCCAGGCGCGCTTGTCCCCGGTATCCTCGCTGACAATCGTCATCCCCTCCTGGTAGAAGTTGAATAGATCTCCGTAGCCGGTCTGAACGTGGTAGGTCGTCACCAGCCGACCGGTGGGGTGGTCAATCTCCCGCCAGGGGCTGAACGGCACGGATGGTACATCGTCCGGTACGCCATCCACCACCACGCCCTGCGGAACGTTCGCATCCCGATAACGCGCCCCCTCGAGGCCGGTCGCCAGGTCGAGATGGACGTGGACCTGAATCAGGCGCACGGGGAGACCCGTGAAGTCTAGTTCGACCGGCAACCACACCCAGTCTCGATAGGCCAGGCTCCCCGCGCGGCTCAGCACGACGCGCACCGGCCCGTCTTTCAGCGGGGTGAGAGGCGGGATGGGCAGTTGTTCCTCGGTGAACGCGCTACACGTCAGGCCGCAGTCGTTGAGCACGGCGCGCAGCTTCAGCCGGTCAATCAAGTTGAGGCTCGAGCCGTTCAGGGCCAGATAGTCTAGCGTGGGGTGCCGGGCGTTCAGCCCGATGACATAACGCCCGCTGCGCAGGCGGTGGGTCGTCGCGTCGTACTGAACGTAGTCCACGGCCGGCGGCGCCGTCGGGACCGTCATCCGCGCGACGTAGGCCACATGGGCCGCTTCGTCGGGCGCGAGCGGGTCGCTGACGGTGACGATGCTGACGATGTCGGCCCCCGGCGGGCGGCCGGGCGCGGTCTCGCCCAGGTCGTCCAGCATGACGACCAGTTCATCCTGGCCGTTGAACAGGCCGTCGCCCTCGGCCGTGTACCCCCCCGCGTCCTGCTCATCCACCTGCCACGGAATCAAGCGCCACTCATTCTGACGGTAGACCCACACGGCTAGCCGGCTGACCGGCGTGCCGCTGAGGTCGGGGAGTTGGGCTGGGCCGACCACGACGGGCGCCCAGGGGCGCGACACAGAGGCGATGCGGTGGGGGGCGGCGGGTGGAGCGGCGGGGGCGAGGGGACGGCTGACGGCGGCCGAGGGTGTGACAAGGGTGGCGAGACCGACACAGGCGGCCAGGGCCATGCATGTGATGAAACGTGAGATCATGCCTCTCCTGAAGACTAGGGGGTTAGCCCGTTTCGTCGGGCTGGCGAAGCGTCACGGTAAACGGCTGGCCTAGCAGGGCGTAGCGGTTGCCGCCCAGGTGGTGCAGCGGCCGCATCTCCTCGTCGTCGGGTAGGAGCCAGCCGTCCTGAAAGGCGGCTTCTTCGGCGCGGGCGGCCAGGACTTCCCCGACGAACAGGGTATGGTCGCCAATCTCCCGCGTATCCACGACCACGCACTCCAACCAGGCGAGCGCCTCCTGGACGAGCGGGGCTTCGATGAGCTTGGGTTCGGCCCAGGTCAGGCCGGCGGCCTGGAACTTGTCAATGCCCGACGCGCCCGAGAGTTGGCCGACCCGGGCGACGGCTTCCGCTAGCGCGCGGCCGGGGATACTGAGACCAAACTGGCCGCTGCGGCGCAGCAGGTCGTGGCTGTAGCGGCTGGGGTGGACGGCGATGCCGAGGCGGGGCGGCGTCTGGCTCAGGACGCTGACCCAGCCGACGGCCAGGACGTTGACCCGGTCGCGGTACTTGAGGGTGACGAGGGCGACGGGGCCGGGCGCGACCAGGCGCGTCATTTGCCAGAGGGGAATGTCTTGCTTAGCCATAGATTATACCCGCCCTGGTTGGGGGCGCGTTAGCCCCACCACCAGCAAGTCTAGTTCCAGCACCGGGTTGACCCCGGAGGACTTGAGCGCCAGGTCGGCCTGGAGCAGGCGGCGCAGGATGGCCTCCAGGTGGGGCAGGGTGAACTGGCGCGCCTGCTTCAGCGCCTTGTCAATGACAAAGGGATGCTGCCCCAGCCGCAAGGCCAGCTCACTGGGCGCCAGGTTGGCCGACTGGAGCAGCCGCACCTGGAGCAGGATACGAAACTGCCGGGTGATCATAAACAACAGATAGAGCGGCGCCTCACCCGCGTCGAGGAGGTCGTGCAGCAGCGCCAGGGCGGCCCGACTGTCCCGCGCGCCGATGGCATCCACCATGTCGAAGATGCTCGTCTGCTGCGCCGCGTTGACCAGCCGACGCACATCCGCCTCGGTGACCGGGCGGCCCGGCCCGACGTAGGTCAGCAGCTTGTCGAGTTCCTGGTCCAGCAGCCGCAGGTCA
>CAZFUK010000347.1:0-1108 GCA_964522005.1 uncultured Anaerolineales bacterium
GTCGAGGAGCGCTATCTCCAGACACCCGAGCTAACCCCCACGCGCGTCCAGGAACTGGCGCGGTCGCTGACCGTGGCCGCCGCCACCCCCTACGACCAGGCCCTTGCCCTCGAAACCTACCTGCGGGGGTTCCCCTATGAGCAGGCCATCCCGACCCCCCCGGCCCACGAGGACCGGGTGGACTGGTTCCTGTTCGACCTGCGGGCGGGCTACTGCACCTACTACGCCTCGGCGTTCGTCGTCATGGCCCGCAGCCTGGGCCTGCCCGCGCGGCTGGTGGTGGGCTACGCCAACGGGCAGGCCGTCCCCGAACTGGGCGTGACGCGCTTCCGCGAGTCGGATGCCCACGCCTGGCCGGAAGTCTTCTTCCCGCAGTATGGCTGGGTCGAGTTCGAGCCGACGGCTTCCCTACCGCCTTCCCAGGCGGGCGACGCGGCCACGCCCGAACAGGCGCCGCTCAACGCGGGCGGCGCGGCTGATCTGGGCGTATGGAGTTCAGCGCCCGTGCCCAACGATGACCTGACGCAGGGGGAGCGGACCGTGCCGTCCCTGGCGAGCCTGCCGACCGGGTTCGGCGGCGGGTGGGCGGGCCTGGGCGCGCTGATGGTGGCGCTGGGCGCGAGTGGCGTGGGGTCGGCGCTGTACTGGGGGCGGTGGATGAAGGGGTTGTGGGGGTTGAGCCCGGTGGAGCGGGCGTGGGAACAGGCGGTGCGTCTGGGGACACTGCTGGACGCGCGCCTCGACCCGGCCCAGACGCCGCACGAGATGGCGGGCATCCTGGCGGCGGTCATGCCCGAAGCGCGCGAGGACATTGACCGGCTCGTGGCGCGCTATGTGCGGCAGCGCTTCAGCCCGTACCCCCTCGACGCGGCGGATCTGGCGGCGTTGGACGCGGCGAGCGGCCGACTGCGGCGGGTGGGGCTGCGCCGCTGGCTGGCGCGGCGGCTGCCGTAACAGGAGACCTGACGGGTTTCCCCCTCCGGGGACTTCGTGAAAACCTGTCAGGTCTTGTCGGTTACGAGGCTGGCAGCCATCTCAGCGGCGGCCAAAAAACACAGACCTGACAGGTTTCGCAAACCTGTCAGGTCTTATCTGTTATGAAACGACG